>DASVXR010000252.1:0-6191 GCA_036392595.1 Sphingomicrobium sp. | reverse complement strand
CGCGCGAGCGGATCCACTCGCGGCGAAGCTCGGGAAGGCCGGCCATGATGTCGATGCGCTGCCCGGGGTCGGTGTAGGGACCGCTGGTATCGTACAGCACGACCGGCGGCTCGTTGGCCGACGGCTCGAGGTCGACGGCGCGCATCGCGACGCGGACGCCGTCTCGCCCCTCGACGTAGATCTTGCGCGAGCCGCGGATCGGCCCGGTGGTGACTTTCAGGTCGGTGCGTGCGGGCGCGTCGCCCATGTGGACTCTCCTTCCCTACGCCGGTGTCAGCCGGATCAGGTTCTACGGGTCGCGGCCGCGGGCTTATCCCTTTGGCCGCCTCTCAGCTCGAAGAGCTCCCCGGGAAGAGTCATCCTTAGGCCCGAACCCGGCGCGATGCCAACCGGGCTTTGGCGCTACCGGCCGCCGGCCGCCGCCTTGAGCTCTTCCTCGGAAATGACGCCGTCCTTGTTGGTGTCCACCTGGTCGAACTGGGCGAGCGGGGGCCCGCGGAACTCGGCCGCGGTGATCACTCCGTCCTTGTTGGCGTCGAACATCTGGAGCCGCTGGTCGGCGAGCCCCGGCTTGGGCGTGAGCTTCACGCTGGCCTCGAACTCGGCGAGGCTCAGCTGGCCGTTCTTATCGGTGTCGAGCTTGCGGAACTCCTCGTCCTGCCGCTGCTTGAGCTCGGCGGCATTCTTCGCCGTGATCTTGTCGATCGCGGCCTGGATTTCCGCCTTGGTGATCTTGCCGTCGCCGTTGGCGTCAAGGGCCTTGAACTCGGCGTCGACCTGTTGGGTGACCTCGGCGCGGGTCAGCTTCTGCGGCGCTGCGGCCTGCGGCTGAGTCTGGGCGAGCGCGGCGCCGGCGAAGCCAAGGGCGAGCGCCCCGGCGGCAAGCTTGATCGTCATTGAAATATCTCCTCCGGCCGCGGCTTATGCGGCGGCTCGCGGGCAGCTGTCACGCCTTTGAGATTGCTGGAGCGTGAATTGCGATAAAGCGGGGGCGCTTGCTCCTTGCTCAAGATTGCCTATCCCTGCTGTTGCAATGCGTCAGCTGACCCATCTCGAACGGCTCGAGGCCGAGAGCATCCACATCCTTCGCGAAACGGTCGCGGAGGCGGCCAAGCCGGTGATGCTCTATTCGATCGGCAAGGATTCGGCGGTGATGCTGCACCTGGCGAAGAAGGCCTTCTTCCCGGCGCCGCTCCCCTTCCCGCTGCTGCACGTCGATACGACCTGGAAGTTCAGGGACATGTACGCGCTTCGCGACAAGGTCGCCGCGGAGCCGGGAATCCAGCTGATCGTCTACAAGAACCCGGAAGCACTGTCGCAGGGCATCAATCCTTTCGACCATGGGCCGCTCCACACCGACATGTGGAAGACCGAAGGCCTGAAGCAGGCGCTCGACAAATATGGGTTCGACGCGGCGTTCGGCGGAGCCCGGCGCGACGAGGAGAAGAGCCGCGCGAAGGAGCGCATCTTCAGCTTCCGCGACCGCAACCACCGCTGGGACCCGAAGCGCCAGCGGCCGGAGCTCTGGTCGCTCTACAATGTCCGCAAGAGCAGGGGCGAGAGCATCCGCGTCTTCCCGCTGTCCAACTGGACCGAGCTCGACATCTGGCAATATATCCTTCGGGAGAAGATCGAGATCGTCCCCCTCTATTTCGCGGCCGAGCGGCCCTGCGTCGAGCGCGACGGCCTTATCATCATGGTCGACGACGACCGCTTCCCGCTGAACGGCGACACCGCGGTGATGCGCAGGGTGCGGTTCCGCACCCTCGGCTGCTACCCTTTGTCGGGAGCCATCGAGAGCGACGCAGCGACGGTCGAGGAGATCGTCGCCGAGATGCTCGCGACGAGCACGTCCGAGCGCCAGGGCCGAGCGATCGACCGCGACGCGGGCGCCGCGAGCATGGAGAAGAAGAAGCAGGAGGGTTATTTTTGAACCGCGCCGCTTCGGACATTAGCGCCTGGCTCGTCGAGCAGGAGCATAAGGAGCTTCTGCGCTTCATCACCTGCGGCAGCGTGGACGACGGCAAGTCGACGCTGATCGGGCGGCTGCTCTACGAGACCAAGCAGATTTTCGACGACCAGCTCGCCGCGCTCGAGACCGACAGCAAGCGGCACGGGACTCAGGGCGAGCATATCGACTTCGCGCTGCTCGTCGACGGGCTCTCGGCCGAGCGCGAGCAGGGCATCACCATCGACGTCGCCTATCGCTTCTTCTCCAGCAACAGGCGCAAGTTCATCGTCGCCGATACTCCGGGCCACGAGCAGTACACGCGCAACATGGTCACCGGCGCGTCCACGGCCGATCTCGCCGTGCTGCTCGTGGATGCGCGCAAGGGGGTGCTGACGCAGACGCGGCGGCACAGTTATCTCGCCAAGCTCGTCGGAATTCGCCACTTCGTCGTCGCGGTGACGAAGATGGACCTGGTCGGTTACGACGAGCAGGTCTTCGAGGCGATCCGCTCCGACTTCGAAGCCTTCGCGCACAGTATCGGGATCGAGGACTGGGTCGCCATGCCCGTCTCGGGCCGCGTCGGCGACAATGTGATCGCGAGGAGCGAGGCCACTCCCTGGTACAACGGGCCAAGCCTCCTCGAGCATCTCGACACCGTGCCGCTCGACGTCACTTCGGACGCGGCGAAGCCGTTCCGGATGCCGGTCCAGTGGGTCAACCGGCCCAACCAGGACTTCCGCGGTTTCTCCGGCCAGATCGCCTCGGGAGCCATCGGCCCGGGCGCGGAAATCCGGGTGCTCCCGTCGGGCCGAGTGACGCGGATCGCGCGCGTCGTCGTCAGGGACGGCGATCTCGACGAGGCAGTGGCGGGGCAATCGGTGACGCTGACTTTCGCCGACGAGATCGACTGCTCTCGAGGGGACGTGATCGTCGCCGCCTCCGATCCACCCGAAGCGGCCGATCAGTTCGAAGCGACCCTGGTCTGGATGGACGAGCAGGAGCTGCTGCCCGGCCGCGGCTATTGGCTGAAGCTGGGCACGCAGACGGTAACGGCGACCGTCCAGCACCCCAAATATGAGGTCAACGTCAACACGCTCGAGCAGCTCGCCGCGCCGACGCTCAGCCTCAACTCCATCGGAGTCGCGCAGCTCGCGACCGACCGCGAGATCGTGTTCGAGCCTTATTCCGTGGAGGGCTCCAGCCCGAACCGAGCGCTCGGCGGCTTCATCCTCATCGACAAGCTCACCAATGCGACGGTCGCCTGCGGAATGCTGCACTTTGCGCTGAGGCGGGCGCTCAACATCCATCGGCAGCATCTCGATGTCAGCCGCGAGACGCATGCCGAGATCAAGGGACAGAAGCCGGCGGTGCTCTGGTTCACGGGCCTTTCCGGCGCGGGCAAGTCGACCATCGCCAACCTCGTCGAGCAGAAGCTCGTCGCGCGCGGCCGCCACACCTTCCTACTCGACGGCGACAATGTCCGCCACGGGCTGAACCGCGACCTCGGATTCACCGAGGCCGACCGCATCGAGAATATCCGCCGCGTCGGCGAGGTCGCGCGACTGATGACCGACGCGGGCCTCATCGTGCTCACCGCCTTCATCTCGCCCTTCCGGGCGGAGCGGCACATGGTTCGGCGAATGGTACCGGAGGGCGAGTTCTACGAGATTTTCATCGATACGCCGCTCGCCGAGGCCGAGAAGCGCGATGCCAAGGGTCTCTACGCCAAGGCCCGCGCCGGCGAGCTCAAGAATTTCACCGGTATCGACAGCCCGTACGAAGCGCCCGAAGCGCCCGAGATCCGCATCGACACGACGAAGCTCACGGCCGAGCAGGCTGCCGACCTCATCGTCGAGGAGCTGCTCAGCCGGCGCTGATCGACCGCGCCTGCAACTAAACGGGTCCGACGGCGGTTACGCCGCGCATGAAGAAGCTGCTGCTTGCCGTCGCCGCAATCCTGCCGGCCTGGAGCGCCGCTCACGCGCAGGACAGCCGCGACATTCGCGTTCGGGTCGGCCTCGGAGCGCAGGTGCGACCCAGGTTCATTGGAGCTGATGGAACGAGCGTGGTGCCGCTGTTCCACGTCAATCTTGCCCGCGGCGCAAAGGAGTTCAGCTTCGGCGCGCCCGACGACAGCCCCAGCATTGCCCTCTTTTCCAAGAACGGTTTCTCGTTCGGGCCCGCCGGCAACATAGAAGGCCGGCGCAGGGAGTCCGACGTGGGTGCCCCGGTCGGTTCGGTTTCAAGGACATTCGAGGCTGGAGCATTTGCCCAATATCTTGTCGGCGACTCTTTTCGCCTTCGAGCGGAGCTTCTGAAAGGAATCAACGGTCACGAGGGGCTCGTCGGCGAAGTCGCGGCGGACAAGATCTGGCGGAACGGGGACCGATATGTGGTGTCGGTCGGTCCGCGAGTGCTGTTTTCCGACGCCCGGTACGAACGGGCCTATTTCGGAGTCAGTCCGGCGGCGTCGCTCGCATCGGGGCTGCCGGCGTACCGCCCCGGCGGCGGTGTCCATGGCGTCGCTGTCGCAAGCGGAGTGTCGTACGAGCTCAGCAGGAATTGGGGCCTGTTCGGCTACGCGCGCTACGAGCGGCTGGTGGGGCACGCCGCCAAATCGCCGATCATTCGAGCGTTCGGATCACGCGACCAGCTGTCCGGCGGGATTGGCCTCAACTACACATTCACGATCCACCGGTAAGCCGTCCGGCTAGTCGCCGGTGCCCGGGTCCGCGGTGAAATATTTGTCGTACTTGCCCTCTTCGCCCTTGTGCTCGTCGGCGTCGGCGGGGCTGTCCTTCTTGCGGGTGATGTTGGGCCATTGCGCGGAGAAGGTGGAGTTGAGCTCGAGCCATTTCTCGAGGCCGCCTTCGGTGTCGGGGAGGATCGCCTCGGCCGGGCACTCGGGCTCGCACACGCCGCAGTCGATGCACTCGTTGGGGTTGATGACGAGCATGTTCTCGCCCTCGTAGAAGCAATCGACGGGGCAGACCTCGACGCAGTCCATATATTTGCAGCGGATACAGGCGTCGGTGACGACGTAGGTCATGTCAAAGCGGCTCCCTTTGCGCTCGCGTTCGCTAGGAGCGAGTGCCGCCCCCGTCAATTCCCAGCTCCTCGTAGCAGGTCCGGGCTTCGGACGCCGGGCCGCGCCGCTCGGGAAGGCCCAGGACCCGGAGCACTCGGACGCGGCCGTGAAGCGGGAAGGCGATGGTGCTTCCCACGCGCACGTCCTCGCTCGGCTTCTCGACGCGCCTGCCGTCGAGGCGAACGTGGCCGGTGTCGATCAGGCCTTGCGCCAGCGTGCGGCTCTTCACCAGCCGGATGAAGAAGAGGAAGCGGTCGATCCTCACTTCTTCTTGAGCTTCGCGAGCTCGGCGAAGGCGTGGGACGGCGCCGCGCTGCGATCCTCGCGCGGCGGGCGACGGCCGCGCCATTTCCACGCCTCGCCCGCGCGGGTGAAACCGACCTCCGCCATCAGCCGGCCGATCGCCTCCTCGTCGAGGCCGACCGAAGTCGCGAGCTCCACGTCGACCGGATTGTCGCCGCCCGCCGAGCGCACCTGGCGCGCGTGGCTGGCGAGGCGGTCGGCAAGATCGATGCGGATCCACTGGCGTCCCAGACGGCGATAGGCGAGCGCGGCGCCGCGGGGATCGGAGTCTGGTCCGAGCGTCGCGGCTCCGGCGGCCGGCAGCAGCGGCATGGGCGCGCCCGAGCGCACGGCGAGAAGCGCTGCTCGCCAGTGCTGCGCGGCGGGCTTGAGCAGCGCCGGGAGGAAGACGTCGAGCGGACCGAGGCGGACCCGCAGTCGGTGCAAGGCGTGGCGATCGCGCTGTTCGAGGTGCGAGATTGCGCCGAGCACTGCCTTGCGGGGGAGGACTCCGCCGGAGTCGGCGAGCATGGCGGCGAGGGCGCGGACGCCGGGCGAGCTCGCCGGGTCGGTCGCTGCCGCCGCAAGCTTTTCCAGCGGGCGCAAATGAGCATCGACCTGCGCATCGAGCCAGCGTTCGAGGCGTGACCGAAGCGCGGCGCGGCTCTGCGCCGAAAGGCGGTCGAGCGCCCGGGCGGTTCGCAGCGCCGGTTCGAGCAGCGATCGTCCGGCAGCAAGGCGGGCGAGGACGTGGCCCGACCAGGCGACCGCCACTCCCCCGCCCTCCTCGACGACAAGCTCGAACGTCTCGTCGGCCGCTTCGACCAGTGCATTGGCGCGCCGTTCGAGCTCGTCGCCGAGGCGGCGTTC
>DASVXR010000251.1:0-2860 GCA_036392595.1 Sphingomicrobium sp. | reverse complement strand
GGGGGTCGAGGCGAATGTCATCGTCCGCCAGGGCGAGCCGGTTAAGAGCGTTCGGGATTATATCGGCACCCGGGAGGAGGTCGCAGCCCTCGTGCTTGGTGCCGCTCCAAGCGGAAGTCCGGGGCCGCTGGTCGCCAATTTCTGCGGAAGCGATGCGGGCCGGCTGCCGTGCCCTGTCATGCTGATCCCCGGCTCGCTGGACGACGACCGGCTGGAGCAGTTGAGCTAGAGCACCCGCGACAGGATGTCGGCGATCGGCCTCAGGCCCGCCTCATCATCTTCGGTGAAGCGCCCGAATTTCGGACTGTCGATATCCAACACTCCGAGAAACTCGCCGTCGCGGATGAGCGGCAGCACGATCTCACTGTTCGATGCGCTGTCGCAGGCAATGTGGCCGGGGAAGTCATGGACGTTTTCGACGCGCTGCACCTGCCGGGTCTTGGCCGCCGCGCCGCAGACGCCCTCGTCGAAGGTCATGCGGATGCACGCGGGGCGTCCCTGGAACGGGCCGACCACCAGCAGACCATCGATGTTGCGATAGAATCCGACCCAGTTCACGTCGGGGAGGGTCTCGAAGATCAGCGCCGAGGCGTTGGCCATGTTCGCCACGGCGTCGCTCTCGCCGCTGACCAGGCCTTCGAGCGCGGATGCGAGGTCGCGGTACATGGTGGCGCTGTCCGCTGCGGCGATCTTGAAGTCGTACATCAGTCGAATTCCACCTTTCCGCGCGCCTGCTTGATGGCGCTGCGCTTGCGCTTCTTCTCGACCCGCTCAGCCTTTGCGGCGCGGCTCGGCCGGGTCGGCTTGCGCTTCGCCTGCACCATATGGGCCTGGGCGATCATCTCTGCCAGCCTTCGCCGTGCATCGGCCCGGTTCGCGTCCTGAGTGCGGAAGCGGCGGGCGGTGATCAGCAGCTCGCCGGCGCCGGTGACTCGACTCCCGGCGATCCGCTTGAGCCGCTCGTAGGCGTCCGGATGCAGGCCTAATCGGAAGAGATCGACACGGAGCTGGACGGCCGTCGCGACCTTGTTGACATTCTGACCGCCGGGGCCTGTCGCAGCGAGGAACGTCTCGCTGAGCGCCTCCTCGGGAATATCGTCAGACGACATCGCGCCACTCTCCGAAATAGTCCGGCAATGGCGCGGTCACGTCGATGGTCGCCCTGCCGTCCCTTGGAACGACGAGCCGCGACGCGTGAAGCAGCATCGGCCCACCCGGAATCCCATACACCCGGTCACCGACGATGCCGCGCCCGAACGCCTCTCGTGCGTGCGCGCGAATCTGGTGCGTGCGCCCGGTCACCGGGCGAAATTCCACCAAAGTAGAGCCATCGCGCAGAAGAATGCGCCGCCATGTCGTTTTCGCAGCGAGACCATGCTCATCGCCGACCATCTTCCACCCCGCCTCCGCGCTCGACCTCTTGGCGAGCGGAGTGTCGATGACGCCCTGCTCCTCCGCGATTTCGCCGCCGACGACGGCAAGATAATATTTTTCCACGCGCCGCGCTTCGAACATCTTCTGGAACGTTGCTCGAGCCTTGGGCGTGCGGGCGAACAGCAGGCATCCGCTGGTGTCCATGTCGAGCCGGTGCATCGCGGCCGGCGGCCGTTTGAAGCCGCACTTCAGCTCGTCGAGCCTGCTGGCGATCGAATCCCCGCCACGCCGCGGAAGATCGACCGGAAGACCCGCCGGCTTGTCGATCACGATCGCCTCGCCGTCGATGAAGAGGATGCGGTCGGAGAGCTGCACTCCCGGTCCTTGGAAGCCCCGCCACCACCGCGCAAGCCTTGGTCGCGGTGGATAGGCTGTGGACCCCTTTGTGACTCCCTTGCAACGAATGGCCGGAATCCAACGCGTTACACAATATTAACCTTTTGCCTGCAGACCCCGAATGGTTAATACGGGCTTCAAGGCCGTTAAGGGCGGTTTACGCTCTCGGCGTGGAATGGGGGATCCGCGATGCGCGTACTGCTGATCGAAGACGAGCCGACGACGGCCAAGAGCATCGAGCTGATGCTCGGCACCGAAGGCTTCAACGTCTACACGACCGATCTCGGGGAAGAGGGCCTCGATCTCGGCAAGCTCTACGACTACGACATCATCCTTCTCGACCTGAACCTGCCGGACATGCACGGTTATGACGTGCTGAAGAAGCTGCGCGTCGCGAAGGTCGGAACCCCGGTCCTGATCCTATCGGGCATCGGCGAGATGGACAGCAAGGTCCGCGCGCTCGGCTTCGGCGCCGACGATTACGTCACCAAGCCGTTCCACCGCGACGAGCTGGTCGCGCGCATCCACGCCATCGTCCGCCGCTCGAAGGGCCATTCACAATCGGTCATCCGCACCGGCAAGCTCGCCGTGAACCTCGACGCCAAGACGGTCGAGGTGGACGGAGCGCGCGTGCACCTGACCGGCAAGGAATATGCAATGCTGGAGCTGCTTTCGCTCCGCAAGGGCACGACGCTGACCAAGGAGATGTTCCTCAACCATCTCTACGGCGGAATGGACGAGCCCGAGCTCAAGATCATCGACGTGTTCATCTGCAAGCTGCGCAAGAAGCTCTCGCTCGCTTGCGGCGGCGCCAACTACATCGAAACCGTCTGGGGCCGCGGCTATGTGCTGCGCGATCCCGAGGAGTCGACCGAGACGGAACCGCAGGCCGCCGTCGCCTGAGCGTTTTTGACCACTAATGAGGGGAGAGGCGGAGCGGCTCGTCGCTCCGCCTTTTTTATGCGTCGATCAGCAGGCGGCTGCGGGAGCGGCGGCCCGGAAGCGCGAGGCGGGCTGCCTCGGGCGCGTCCAGCTCCGCCTCGTCCATCCGGCGCCAGCCGTCGCGGCCGAGGCGTTCCAGCGGCCGGAA
>DASVXR010000250.1:0-2222 GCA_036392595.1 Sphingomicrobium sp. | reverse complement strand
CTTTTGCCTGTCCCCGACCGGGACAGTGGGCATTTTCCGTCGAAAATGACGCGTCCGAACTCTTTCCTTCGGCGTTTACCAGCCGCATAAAGAGTTGCGTAACTATGAAGAGAGGCCGCGGGTGAGCGCACCATTCCGCTTCCCCAAGTTCTTCGTAACGAACCCGAGCCCCTGTCCGTACCTTCCGGGCAAGGTGGAGCGGAAGGTTTTCACGGAGCTCAGCGGCCGCCACGCAAGCGAATTGAACGAGGCACTTGGGCGCATCGGTTTCCGCCGAAGCCAGTCCGTCGCCTACCGCCCGAGCTGCATCGATTGCTCGGCCTGCATCTCGGTCCGAGTACTTGCCGCCGAATTTCAGGCGAATGCGACGCAGCGCAAGCTCCTCCGGCGCCATGCCGACCTCGAGGTCACGGCCTGCAAGCCATGGACGACAGAGGAGCAGTACGGCCTGCTCCGCCGTTACCTCGCGATCCGTCATCCCGGCGGCGGAATGGCCGAGATGGACGAGAGCGACTTTGCCGACATGGTCGAGCAGACTCCGGTCCGGACCTATGTGATCGAGTATCGTGAGCCGTCGGTCGACGGCCGCCCGGGCCGCCTCGTGGGCGCCTGCCTCAGCGACCAGCAGAGCGACGGCCTCAGCATGATCTACAGCTTCTTCGACGTGGGGCCGGACTCGAGGAAGGGTCTCGGTACCTACATCATCCTCGACCATATCGTTCGCGCGGCGCGCGCCGGCCTGCCCTACGTCTATCTCGGCTATTGGGTCGATGGCAGCCCACGCATGGCCTACAAGACCAGCTTCCGCCCGCTCGAGCGCCTCGGCCGCGACGGCTGGCGGCGGATGGACGAGGTCGAGGCGGACGTCCCAGTCAATGAGCCGCTCGTCCTACCGACCCGCCGCACCAAGAACCGCCTGCTGATCGACGCCTAAAGGCGCTTCCGCCGTTCCGCTTCCGCCGCGAACAGGGTTCCGGCGGGCCAGGTCTTCAGGATCACGGCCGAGCTTTCGGCGATCGCCTTTCGTCCGGCGTCCTTCTGCCCGGCGCGGACGAGGCATTCGCCCCTTACATTTTCGACCCAGGCCGAACGCCATGGATCGTCCGGATAATCGGCCCGCGTCGCTTGAGTGGCCTCGTCCAGCAGCTTGAGGGCTTCAGCCGAGCGTCCCGTCGAGCATTTCACCTGCGCGAGATCGGCGAGGCTCGGGCCAAGACTACGGTGCTTGATCTGGCGAGCGATGCCGATCGCCTTCTCGAACAGCATTTCGGCGTCGCTCGGCTTGCCGGTGTGGCTGCGGACGATGGCGAGGTTCGAATAAGCGAAGGCCATCAAAGCGTTGGATTCGCCACGTTCGCGCTCACCGATCGCGATCGCATGCTCCAGGAGCGGTGCCGCCTCAGCGTAGCGGCGCTCCTCCAGGAGCACTCGCGCGAGATTGTTCATCGTCGTGCCGGTGTCGGGATGGTCCGGTCCGAGCACCTTCCTGTCGACCGCCAGATTGCCTCCGAAATAACGTTCGGCCGCCGGCAGATCGTGCCGCATGTAGGCGATTTGCCCGAGCAAGTTGTAATTGTCGCCCACGCCCGGGCTCAGCGGCCCTTCCGCGAGGCGGCGGAGCCCAAGAGCCTCCATGATCACCGGCTGCGCCTGCTCCAGCTTGCCCTCGTAGAAGAGGTTCTGGCCCAGCGCTTCGAGATCGTAGGCAACGTAGACGGGATCGGCGCGCGACCGGTCCATGCGTAGCGCCTGCCGCAGGATCCGGTCGGCGTCGCCGTACTTTTCGAGATTGGACAGCGACGTGCCGAGCCCGACGAGGATTTCCGAGCGCACGGAATCGCTCGCGGTGCCTGCCAGCGGCCAGGCCTTCCTGAACGTCGTCTCCGCGGCTTCATAGTCGGCCAGCCGAAGCTGCGACTGCCCGAGCGCATTGAGCTGCCGGGCAAAGGTCGCCGGCTCCCCATGCCGGATCGAGAATGTCCGGCGGATCAGGGCATCGCTCTTGCGGTAGAGTCCGAGCGCTCCGTAGACCTCCGCCAGGGTCACTCCGAGCTCCGCCTTGACCATCGGCTCGCGGTTGAGCTCGGGAGAGTAGAGCCTCGCCGCGCCGCGGTCGACGATCTCCCGGGCGGTGATCGAAGCGCCGCTCGCTTGCTCCGGGTCGGCTAGCCTGAACATGCTCTTGACGAAGTCGAGCGTCCGCTCGGCGGTGATCGTCCGCC
>DASVXR010000249.1:0-3753 GCA_036392595.1 Sphingomicrobium sp. | reverse complement strand
TGGGATATCCGCCGGAGCCGAATTTTTACGATATCTAGCGGCTCCGTAACTCACTTCGTCTGAGCTTGCCCGTCGCCGTCTTCGGCAGCGCATCCACGAATTCGATCTCGCGCGGATATTTGTACGGTGCGATTTGCGCCTTCGCGTGCGCCTGCAGCTCGGCGACCAGCGCGTCCGACGGCTCGGTGTCCGCCGCCAGCACCACGAACGCCTTCACCTTCTGCCCGCGCTCGGGGCAGGGCACGCCGATCACCGCGCATTCGGCGACCGCGGGGTGCGACAGCAAGGCATTCTCCACTTCGGGAGCGCCGATATTGTAGCCCGAGCTGACGATCATGTCGTCGCTCCGCGCGAGGTACCAGTAATAGCCGTCGGCATCGCGGCGATAGGTGTCGCCGGTGACGTTCCAGCCGTTGACGACATAGTCGCGCTGGCGCGGATCATCGAGATAACGGCAGCCGGTCGGGCCCTTGATCGCGAGGCGCCCGACCCCCTCGTCCATCTCGAGGCCGTCGCCGTCGAGCACAGTAGCGGTATAGCCGGGGACCGCTGTCCCGGTGGAGCCGGGGCGGATGTCGTCGCCCGCCGCGGAGACGAAGATGTGCATCATCTCGGTCGAGCCGATGCCGTCGGTGATCGCGATCCCCGTCCGCTCCCTCCACGCGCGCCAGATCGCCTCGGGCAGATGCTCGCCGGCGGAGACGCAATAGCGGAGGGTCTTCAGCGCCGCGTCGAGGTTCGGTTGCGACAGCATCGCCTTGTAAGCGGTCGGCGCGGTGCCGAGGTGGGTGACTCCGAACTTCGCGATTGCGTCGAGCAGCTTCTCCGGCCCGCCCTGCTCGATGGTCGCGCTCGCCGCGCCGAAGCGCAGCGGGAACATCGGCGTGATCCCGAGGCCGAAGGTGAAGGCCATCGGCGCGCTGGTCAGGAAGACATCGCCGGGCTTGGGGCCGACGAGATGCCTCGCGAACGTGTCGCAGGGCGCGAGCACGTCGCGGTGGAACTGGACGCAGCCTTTGGGCACGCCCGTGGTGCCGCTGGTGAAGGCAATGATGCACGGATCGTCACGTCCGGTGTTGGCAGGCGGGAGCGGCTGCATCGAGGCGGTGCGCGTCTCGAGCTCACCGCGTCCATAATCGCCGTCATATTTGACGATGTGCTTAACGCTGTGCGTCTGCTCGACCGCCTGGCGGAAGTCGCCGATGAAGCGGCTGTCGACCATGGCATGGCTGATCTGCGCGCGTTCGATCACGGTCGCGATCTCGCCCGGCCGCAGCAGCGGCATGGTCGCGACCACCACGCCGCCAGCCTTCAACACGCCGAGCCACGCCGCGAACATGGTGTAGCCGTTCGGACCGCGCAGCAACACGCGATTGCCTGGGACAAGGCCGTGCTCCTCGACCAGCAGCCGAGCGATCCGCCCGCTGAAATCATCGAGTTCCCCGTAGGTCCATCGGCCATGGTCATTCACGACCGCCAGCGCGTCGAGCGCGCCGCCCTTCAGCAGCTCCGCCGCCGCGTTCAGCCGCTCGGGATATTGCAGCTCGGGCAGGTCGAAACGAAACTCGGGCAGCAGCTCCGGCGGGGGAAGACGATCGCGTACGAAGGAGTCGACCATCAATCCTCGGAGCGGCCGCTGGATTCGCGATCGCGCTCATAGCGGTGCTTGAGCGGGAACGGCGGAAGCCAGGACTCGCGGCGGATGGTCCACAGCTCGTAGGTCGGTATCAGCTGGTCGGGCGCGTCCAGCGAGCCCAGGCTCACCTCGATCTCGTCGCCGCTCCGCCCGAACACCGACGAGCCGCAATCCGGGCAGAAAGACCGGCCCGCATAGTCGCGAGTGTCACCCTCGATCGTCACCGCATCCTCGGGGAAGATCGCCGAGGCGTGGAAGAGTGCGCCATGGTGCTTGCGGCAGTCGAGGCAGTGGCAAAGGCCCACGCGGTACGGCCGTCCCGACGCCTCGATCCGGACGTTGCCGCAGAGGCAGCCGCCGGTGAAACGCTCCATGCTCCCGCCTCCTCTATTCTTCCACGACCGCCGTGGTCTCGATTTCGACCTTGGCAGCGCTCTCGACGAGGCCTTTCACCTCGACCAGCGCCATCGTGGGATAGTTCGACCCCATGATCTCGCGCCAGGCGGCGCCGATCTCGTCGCGAGAGTTCACATATTCGTGCCGGTCGATGACGTAGCAGGTCATCCGGACGATGTGCTGCGGCCCCGCGCCATCCTCCGCGAGGATCGCCAGCGTGTTGCGCAGCGCCTGAGCGAACTGGCCGTGCAGCGTATACTCCGGGAAGGCCTCATGCTCGTCCCATCCGACCACGCCTGCCGTAAAGATCATCCGCCCCTTGGCGGATATGCCGTTCGAATAGCCCTTTGGCCGAGGCCAGGCGGGCGGCTGCAGGACCTTCATGAGCTTGCCCCTTTCAGGAGGTCGCGGGCGATGATCTGCCGCTGCACCTCGCTCGCGCCTTCGTAGATGCGCAGCGCGCGGATGTCGCGGTACAGCTCCTCGACCTTCACGCCCTTCGTGACGCCCGCGCCGCCGTGCATCTGCACAGCCGCGTCGATGACCCGCTGCGCGGCCTCCGTCGCGTGGAGCTTGGCCATGGCCGCCGCGCGGCGGTTGTCGGTGCCGCCCACGTCCTGCTGCCAGGCGGCGCGATAAATGAGTAGCGCCGAGGCATCGACGGCCAGGGCCATGTCGGCGAGCTTCTGCTGCGTAACCGCGTTGTCGGCCAGCGTGGCAGTGCCCAGCCGGCGGTTCTTCGCGAAGGCCAGCGCCTCGTCCAGCGCGCGGCGCGCAAACCCTAGCGCCGCGGCCCCGACGGTCACGCGGAAGAGGTTGAGAGTCTCCATTCCGATGCGAAAGCCTTCGCCAGGCTCGCCGATGATCGCGTCCGCCGGGATTCGGACATTGTCATATGTGAGCCGCGCGAGCGGATGTGGCGCGACGACCTCGATGCGTTCGGCCACCGCCACTGCCTCCGCCGGAACGATGAACGCCGACAGCCCGCGGGCGCCTTCGCCTTCCCCCGTCCGGGCGAAGGTCACGTAAAAGTCCGCGATCCCGCCGTTCGAAATGAGCGTCTTCTCACCGACGAGCACCCATTCGTTGCCGTCCTTCATCGCGGAGGTCTGGATGTTCGCCGCATCCGAGCCGCATTCGGGCTCCGTCATGGCGAAGGCCGCGATCGATTCGCCGCTCGCGACCCTGGGCAGCCATTCGAGCTTTTGCTCGACTGTACCGAACAGCGATATCGCCCCGGACCCGAGCCCCTGCATCGCGAAGGCGAAGTCGGCGAGCGCCGAGTGATAAGCCAGCGTCTCGCGCGCCAGCGCCAGGCTGCGCACGTCCGGCCGGTTCTTCGCGTCAGCGACGGTGAGCTTGAGGAAGCCGGCCGCGCCAAGCTCGCGCACGAGCGTTCGGCATTCGCTGTCGAGGTCCTCCGCATAGCGGCCGGTGAGATTGTCCGAGCACCAATCTTCGAGGTTGCGCGCCAGCTCGCGGTGACGCTCCTCGAAGAAGGGCCAGGAGAGATCAGTCACCATGGAACTCCGGCGTCCGCTTCGCCGCGAAGGCCTCATAGGCGCGCCTGAAGTCGTTGGTCTCCATGCAGCGCGCCTGGGCCTGCGCCTCCATCTCGATCGCTTCCTCGATCGACACGTGCCACTCGGCATCGAGCTGCTTCTTGGTCACGGCGTGGGCGAGGCTCGGGCCTTTCGCCAGCTCCCCCGCGAGCGCGAATG
>DASVXR010000248.1:0-6061 GCA_036392595.1 Sphingomicrobium sp. | reverse complement strand
AGCGAGATCGCGCCCTTCAACGCCGCCGATGCCGCCTTCGAACGGCTGAAGCCCGCGGGCATCATCCTTTCGGGTGGCCCCTCGTCGGTGATGTGGGAGGACAGCCCTCGCGCGCCGCAGCATTTTTTCGACCGCGGCCTGCCGATCCTGGCGATCTGCTATGGCCAGCAGACGATGGCGCATCAGCTCGGCGGCCGGGTGGCGCCGTCCGAGAGCCGCGAGTTCGGGCGCGCCTATATCGACGTCGTCGGCGAATCGGCCCTGTTCGACGGCCTGTGGAAGCCGGGCGAGATTCACCAGGTGTGGATGAGCCACGGCGACCGCGTCGAGACGCTCGCGCCGGGCTTCGCGGTGGTCGCCCGGTCCGAAGGCGCGCCCTTCACCATCGCCACCAACGAAGCGGCGCACCGCTATTCGCTGATGTTCCACCCGGAAGTCGTGCACACGCCCGACGGCGGCAAGCTGCTCGCCAATTTCGCTCGGCACATCTGCGGCTGCGCCGGCGACTGGACCATGGCCAGCTTTCGCGACGCCAAGATCGCCGAGATCCGGCAGCAGGTTGGCAAGCGCAAGGTGATCTGCGGCCTGTCGGGCGGCGTCGACAGCGCCGTCGCGGCCGTGCTGATTCATGAGGCGATCGGCGAGCAGCTGACCTGCGTCTTCGTCGACCATGGCCTGATGCGCCTCGGCGAGGCGGAGCAGGTCGTGAGCCTCTTCCGCGGGAGCTACAACATCCCGCTCGTCCACGTGGACGCGAGCGCCGACTTCTTGGGCGGGCTCGACGGAGTCACGGACCCCGAGGCCAAGCGCAAGTTCATCGGCAAGACGTTCATCGACGTGTTCGAAGAAGAGGCGCGCAAGATAGGCGGCGCCGATTTCCTCGCCCAGGGCACGCTCTACCCCGACGTGATCGAAAGCGTCAGCTTCACCGGCGGGCCGTCGGTCACGATCAAGAGCCACCACAATGTCGGCGGCCTGCCCGAGCGGATGAACATGAAGCTCGTCGAGCCGTTGCGCGAGCTGTTCAAGGACGAGGTTCGCGAGCTAGGCCGCGAGCTCGGCCTGCCCGAAGCCTTCGTCGACCGGCACCAGTTCCCCGGCCCCGGCCTCGCCATCCGTATCCCGGGCGAAGTGACCAAGGAGAAATGCGACATCCTTCGCCGGGCCGACGCCATCTACCTCGAGGAGATCCGCAACGCCGGTCTCTACGACGCGATCTGGCAGGCCTTCGCGGTGCTCCTGCCAGTGCGCACGGTGGGCGTCATGGGCGACTATCGAACCTACGATTATGTCTGCGGCCTTCGAGCGGTGACCTCGGTCGATGGAATGACCGCCGACGTCTATCCGTTCGCGCCCGAGTTCCTCAGCCGCGTCGCGACGCGCATCGTGAACGAGGTCAACGGCATCAACCGCGTCGTCTACGATTATACGTCGAAGCCGCCGGGCACGATCGAATGGGAATGAGCGCTTCCCTATCGTTAACCGCCATTCGGTAAGACCGACGCCGGGAGGGACCCGGTGGACTCTGCGCAGAAGGATGGCGGCAGGCTGGTCGTGCTCGACGGCATGCGCGGCGTTGCCGCGTTCGTCGTCGTTTTGCATCACGCATTGGCCGCCTGGCCAGGTCCGTTCGACGCCGGCTACCTGGCGGTCGACTTCTTCTTCATCCTGAGCGGCTATGTCATGGCGGCCGCCTATGACGATCGCTTCCGCGCAGGGCTGAGCTTCGGCAGCTTCTGGCGAGCACGGCTGCGCCGGCTTCTGCCGACCATGTGGGTCGGCGCTCTCCTTGCCGCCATTGCCGCGGTGAAGGTAGATCATGCGGGGCTTGTGGTCGGGCCTGAGCTCTTGGCCGCGCTGCTGTTCATCCCGACCGCGTTCAAGGCAGATGCGATATTCCCGCTCAATGGCGTCCAATGGTCGCTGTTGTTCGAGCTGATCGCGAACGCCTTGCATGCGAGCATCCTGTGGCGTCTGCGCACGCGCTTCATCGGCGCGATTGCCGGTGTGTCGCTGATCGTCATGGCGATTGGCTGCTGGACGCACGGGTCGCTGGACACCGGCTATACTCTGCCGACGCTATATCTCGGCCTTGCGCGCGTCGGCTTCGGCTATTGCGCTGGCCTGCTCCTGTACGAGTGGCGCGACCGCCTGACCTTGCCCAGCTTGCCGGCGATATTGCCGCTATCGTCTTTCGTGCTGCTCGTTGCGGCGATCAGCGCGACGGATGGATGGTGGGCCGAAATATTCGGCGTGCTGCTGATGCCCGTCCTGATCATGCTTGGCGCCCGAGCGATCACGCGCGCGACGGGCCTGTGCCGCTATCTCGGACGAGTTTCATATCCGGTTTACGCGATTCACCTGCCGATCCTCGTTTTCGTAGGCTGGATGCCCTTTGGCTGGAGAATATTCGCGCTGGTCACGCTGACGCTCGCTGCTTCGACGGCAGTGGATCTGGCGCTGGGGCAATCCAGGAAGCGTAAGCGCAGCTCGAGCGGGTTCGTACCGGGCCTCTTTCTTCAAGCGGCCAGTCGCTGACCTGCCCAATGACGTTCCCGCTACAGTTAACCGCTAACCGTCGGTTTACCGGTGCATTGACTCTCGCGAGCGCCTTTGGCTGTCTGGTCAATGGCTGAAGAATTGCGGGGCCTTGGCGTGGGCAGGAAGCTGAAATCGATCATCGCTGCGGCGGCCGTGGGCCTGCTTGCCGGCTGCCAGACGGCGCCTGCCACGAAGGTCGTGGAGGCCTCGAAGCCCGTGCCGGCTGCGCACGAGCTGCCCTATCGCTGGACGCAGGGCGCAGCGCCGCAGGCCTACAAGGACATGGTCGCGACCTTCGGCCGCACCTGGCTTAAGCCCGGCGAATATCTGTGGGCGAGCTCAATTCCGGCCGAAG
Source organism: Sphingomicrobium sp. (assembly GCA_036392595.1). Lineage (GTDB taxonomy): Bacteria > Pseudomonadota > Alphaproteobacteria > Sphingomonadales > Sphingomonadaceae > Sphingomicrobium. The sequence continues at coordinate 3,165 of DASVXR010000248.1, read as the reverse complement.
GGGATACGCGCATCGTCCTCGATCTGCTGACCCAGACGGGATATGTGTATCGCGGCGACAAGCTCATCGGCGCGACGTCGATCTCGAGCGCGAAGCGGGGCATGGTGACCCCGCTCGGCTTCTGGTCGATCCTTGAGAAGCGGCCCTTCTACCGCTCGAAGAAATACGACAATGCGCCGATGCCTTGGATGCAGCGCATCGACGAATATGGGATCGCGCTGCACGGCGGAGGAACGCCCGGCTATCCCGAGAGCCACGGCTGCGTCCACCTGCCGATGAAGTTCGCCGAGAAGCTCTACAGCCTGACCAAGATAGGCTCGAAAGTGGTCATCGAGGGGTGACGGAGCGGCGGAGTGCAGGAGCACTCCGAGCAACCGTCACGGCCCTCGACGACAATCATTCAACGCCCGCGGCGCCCTGACGTCGTTCCGACCGTCGCGGCGCCCATCGAACCCTGCGTGAGCTCGGCGTTCTCGGTGTCGCTGCCCATCTGGGCCGTGCCGGACGGATCGCTCGACAGGCCGCTCTGGGTCTTGCCCGGCTGGAGCGGCTCACGGCTGCCGCGCCGCTGATTGCGCCAGCTGTCGAAGTCCTGGTGGAACTGCTGCTCGCGCTCGCGGCAATAGTCGGCATAGTCGCGGTCGAGCGCCTCCATCTGCCGGTCGCGCCAGCTGCGATAATGATCGTCCTGGCTCGAGCTGAAGCTCCTGCGGCCTCGGTCGTAGTCGCCGAACCCGCCGAATCCGCCTTGCTCGCGGCCGCCGCGATAGTCGCCCTGGAATCCGCCGAAGCCATGCTCGCGGCCGTAACGGCTCACTCCGCGATCGCCGCTTTCGCGATGACGCTGCGGCCATTCGCGATTGCCTTCCCAGCCGCCGCGGTCCTCGCTGCGATCGCGCCCGCCGAACCATTCGCGATCGCCTTCGTCGCGCCCGCGGAAGCGGTCGCGGTCGCGGCCCTCGAAGAAAAAGCCGCGGTCGCGGTCGCTGTCCCGGTCGCGCCAGCGATCGCGGTCCCGGTCGCGGCCTTCCTGGTCGGGGTCATAGTCGCCCCACATTCCGTAACCTTCGTGAAGATAGCCGTGCTGTGCCATCGATCGTCTCCTCCCAGTGGAATTCCGGCCCGAACGGACCCTCGGCGCATCAACGAATGAGAGAGGAGAGGGGTGCGCCGGGCCGTCGCAACAGCAGCGTCGCCCGCCGCATCACGGCTGCCCTTTGCCTTCTGCCGTTGCGACGCTACGCTTGGGCCAAGGATGATTGCGCAAAAGACCCGTTATGCGTTGCGCTCGCTGCTGTTCCTCGCCGAAGAGCAGGGCGGCGCTCCGGTGCAATTGAGCCGCATCGCGGAGACTCAGCGCGTCCCTCCCAAATATCTCGAGCTCATCATGCTCGACCTCAAGAAGGCCGGTCTGGTGAAAAGCGCGCGCGGCCCCAAGGGCGGGTACCGGCTGTCGCGGTCCCCGGAGCAGATCTCGTTCGGCGAGATCGTCCGCTCGATGGAAGGGCCGATCGCCCTGGTCTCCTGCGCGAGCGTCAACTTCTATGCTCCCTGCGGCGACTGCCACGACGAGGCGACCTGCGCCATCCGCCGGGCGTTCACCGTGCTTCGCGACCAGAGCACGGCGGTCCTCGACTCCATTTCGCTCGCCCAGGGAGCCGAGTGGGAGGAACGGATAGCCGGCAGCAATAACGGGGGACCGGATGGACACTGACGAACGCTTCACTCCGCGGCCGGTCGCCGCCTGGTTCATCCTTGCCGCCGTGGCCTCGCTGCTGTTCATGGGCTTCGGCGTCGTCAGCTTCTTCATGCATGTCTTCGCGGACCCGAACGCCATGCCTCTCGACCAGCGAGCCGCCTATCTCGCCGAGCCGACCTGGGTGAAGATCGCCTATGGAGTAGCGGTGTTCGCCGGGGTCGGCGGCGCAATTCTGCTGGTGATGAAGCGCCGCGCGGCCGAATGGGCGCTGCTCGTCTCCCTGGTTGCGGTGCTGGTCTGGCTCGCCGGTCTGATCCTGGTGACTCCGCTCAGGGAAAATATGTCGGCCAACGACCTGCTTGTCGCGATGGTGGTCACGGCGCTCACTTGGACCATCTATTGGTTCGCGCGGCATTCGCGCCAACGCGGCTGGCTTCGCTAGGAGCTTTTGCCGCAGCGCAACAAAGGCGCTAGAAGCCGCGCCCATGTCGACCTTCACCATCGACACGTCGACCAGCCGGGCGACGCCGTCGCCTGTCCCGGGCAAACGGATGACGGCGCCGTCAATCCGGGCCCGAAAAGTCGACGGCAAGACCGAGCAGCCGATCGTGATGCTCACTGCCTACACGATGCGCATGGCGCAGCTCCTCGATCCGCATTGCGACATGCTGCTGGTCGGCGACAGCCTCGGGCAAGTGATCTACGGCCTGCCCTCCACGATCCCCGTGACGATGGAGATGATGTGCGCTCATGGCGCGGCGGTGGTGCGCGGCAGCTGGCACGCGCTAGTCGGCGTCGACATGCCGTTCGGAAGCTATGAGCAGTCGCCCGCCCAGGCGTTCGAATGCGCTTCGCGGATCATGAAGGAAACCGGCTGCGCGGCGGTGAAGCTCGAAGGCGGCGAGGCCATGGCCGAGACAATCGAATTCCTGACGCACCGCGGAATTCCCGTGATCGCCCATGTTGGGCTGACCCCGCAGGCGGTGAACATCCTCGGCGGCTATGGCGCTCGCGGTAAGGACGAGCGGGAAGCGGAGAAGATCAGCCGCGACGCCAATGCAGTCGCTGACGCGGGTGCCTTCTGCATCGTGGTGGAAGGGGTAATGGAAGGTCTCGCGTCCGAGATCGCCCGCGACATCCATGTCCCCATCATCGGCATTGGCGCTTCGCCCGACTGTGACGGCCAGGTGCTGGTCACTGACGACATGCTCGGAATGTTCGAGCGCACGCCGCGCTTCGTGAAGCGCTACGACGATCTTGCCGGTCGGATCAGCGAGGCGGCCGCCGCCTATGCGGCCGAAGTGCGGTCGCGAAGCTTCCCCACAGCCGACCAGACGTACCGGCCCAAGACTTAATTTGCCTTTCTCGGCACAGCCGCTAGACGAAGCGCCGCCAGCTTCCGTTCATCTAGGGTGGGGAAGGAAGCTCGGCCGATGAAGTTCCCCAAGCATTCCGACTGAGGCACG
>DASVXR010000247.1:0-1503 GCA_036392595.1 Sphingomicrobium sp. | reverse complement strand
GGCCTGCTGCTGATCGCGATCGCGCTGATCGCGGCGGTCAAAGGCGGAATGCTCTTCGCGGTGTTCGTCGCTGCGGTCGCAACGGCCATCTACTATGAATGGATGCGGATCGTCCGCGGATGGGGCCCCGTCTGGGCGGTCGGCGGCTTCTTCTACGCGCTGCTTCCTGCACTTTCGATCCTCTGGGTGAGGGAGCGCGATCCTCACGGCCTGGTGCTGCTGATCTGGGTCTTTCTCGTCACCTGGTCGACCGACATCGGCGCCTATTTCGCCGGGCGTGCCTTCGGAAAGCGCAAGCTCGCTCCATCGATCAGCCCGGGAAAGACCGTTGAAGGGCTCTTCGGCGGGGTCGTTGCGGCTACCGTGATTGGCGCCGCCTGGGGGCTGTGGACGGGTCTCGGGCGCCCGCTGCTCGTCCTCGCTCCCTTGTTCGCGCTGTCCGCCCAGGCAGGGGACCTCTTCGAAAGCGCGATGAAGCGCAGGGCTGGCATCAAGGATTCCGGAACCTGGCTCCCTGGCCATGGCGGAGTGCTCGATCGTCTCGACGGCCTCGTGCCGGTGGCTGTCCTCACGGCGCTTGCGCAGCTATCGGGGCTCACGTGAGGCGGAGGATCGCGATTCTCGGGGCCACTGGCTCGATCGGCAAGTCGACGCTCGACCTCATCGGGCGTTCGCCGGACCATTTCGAAGTGGTCGCGGTGACTGCCGCGACGAACAGCGAGGCGCTGGCGGAAGTCGCTCGCCGAACCGGAGCCAAACTCGCCGTCGTGGCTGACGACCGGAGATTGGGAGACCTTCAGACTCGCCTCGCCGGAACGGACTGCAGGCCCGCCGCTGGTGAGGAAGCGCTGATCGAGGCTGCTGCCGGTGAGGCGGAGCTGGTCATCGCCGCGATCGTAGGCTGCGCGGGTTTGAAGCCGGTGATGGCCGCCGTTGAAACGGGCAAGACGGTTGCGCTGGCGAACAAGGAAGCGCTGGTCACGGCGGGCGAGCTGATGACCGGTGCTGCTGCTGACCACGGAGCGACGCTGCTTCCAGTGGACAGCGAGCATAACGCTATTTTCCAGTGTCTTGCAGGAAGTCGTAAGGACGAAATCTCAAAAGTTATCCTCACTGCAAGCGGAGGCCCGTTCCGCACCGCCTCGGACGAGACGATCGGTGCTGCGACTCCGGCGCAGGCGGTCGCTCATCCCAATTGGTCGATGGGCGCGAAGATATCCGTCGATTCAGCGACCCTGATGAACAAGGGGCTGGAGCTGATCGAGGCCCACTATCTTTTTGGAATGCCGTCGGAGCGCATCGACATCCTGATCCACCCGCAGTCGGTGATCCACTCGATGGTCGAGTTCGTCGACGGCTCGGTGCTCGCGCAGCTGGGCAGCCCGGACATGCGGATCCCGATCGCTTATGCGCTGGCCTGGCCGGAGAGGATGGAAACACCCGCCCAGCGACTGGACCTTGCCGCCATCGCCCGCCTGGATTTCGAGGCGCCCGATGTTGGTC
>DASVXR010000246.1:0-6238 GCA_036392595.1 Sphingomicrobium sp. | reverse complement strand
ATTCGATCAATCGTTGAACGCGCGTAACGGGCGTTCATTTGCCGGACAGCCTGGAGGCGTAGCAGCGCTTTCCGAGTCGGCCCCTGTCCCCGGCCGCTGCGTCCAATCGAGGACGGTTTCGATGAAGCAGATGATCACGCTCGCGCTCGCCTCGGCAGCGCTCGCGGCCGTGCCCACCGGTGCGGGTGCTCACTGGCGCCATTACGGCGGCTACGGCTATTCCTACGGGTACCCCGGATACGGCTACGGCTATTCGTACGGGTACCGCCGATACGGCTTCGGATATCCGGCCTACGGCTACGGAGGGTACGGCTACCCCGCTTATGGCTATAGCTATCCCTACGGTTATGGCGGCTACGGCTATCCTTATTCGCGCTACGGCTATTCGTCGCGCTACTACGGCTATGGCAACCGCTATCATTGCGGAAACGGACGTGTCGCCACAGGAGCAGTCATCGGCGGCCTCGCCGGCGCGGCGATCGGCAGTTCGGTAAGCGGGTACAACCGCTACCGCTATTACGATTACTATCGCCGTTATCGCTACGGAGACAATCGGACGAGGAATGCGATCATCGGCGGAGCGCTAGGCGCCGTCGCCGGCGCGGCGATCGCGTCCGGCAGCTGCTGAGCGTCTGACGAGCAAGGAGCTGGACTTCGGAACTCCCTGCCGTCTCCTCACTTTTTTCGCGCATTGTTTGCACACGCCCTTTATAGGACGCCCGGCAAGGGCGCCTGAAGCGCTGGGAGAGAGAGTTTGTTCAAGGGCCTCAAGCCCATTTTGTACGCCGGCAAGGAAGTCTGGCCGCTGATCGAAGGCGGGAAGGGCGTGTCGGCGACCAACCATGCGAGCTCCGGCGCCTGGGCGGCCGCCGGCGGTATAGGCACGGTGAGCGCCGTCAATGCCGACAGCTACGATCCGCAAGGGCGGATCATTCCCCAGATCTACGAAGGCCTCACCCGCCGCGAGCGGCACGAGGAGCTGATCAAATATGCGATCGACGGCGCCGTCGCCCAGGTGCAGCGGGCCTATGAGATCGCGAGCGGCAAGGGCGCGATCAACATCAACGTGCTGTGGGAGATGGGTGGCGCCCAGCGCGTCCTCCACGGCGTTCTCGAGCGCACCAAGGGCATGGTGACCGGAGTCACCTGCGGCGCCGGAATGCCGTACAAGCTCAGCGAGATCGCCGCGTCGTACGGCGTCAATTACCTGCCGATCATCAGCTCGGCCCGCGCCTTCCGCGCCCTGTGGAAGCGCGCCTATCACAAGGCGGCCGAATGGCTCGCGGCGGTCGTCTACGAGGACCCGTGGCTTGCCGGCGGGCACAATGGCCTCTCGAATGCCGAGGATCCGCGCAAGCCGCAGGACCCCTATCCGCGGGTCAAGGAACTGCGCGAGACGATGCGCGCCGAAGGTCTTCCGGACACGCTGCCGATCGTCATGGCCGGAGGCGTCTGGCGGCTGGACGAATGGGCCGACTGGATCGACAATCCAGAGCTCGGACAGATCGTCTTCCAGTTCGGCACTCGCCCGCTGCTGACCCAGGAAAGCCCGATCCCTCCGGAGTGGAAGGCAAGGCTGCTGACGCTCGAGGAAGGCGACGTGCTGCTGCACCGTTTCTCGCCGACGGGCTTCTACTCATCCGCCGTGCGTAATCCCTTCCTGCGTGAGCTCGAAGCGCGCAGCGAGCGCCAGATCGCCTACACCAAGGAACCGATCGGCGATCACCATTTCCAGCTCGACGTCGGCATCGGCACGAAGAAGAATTACTGGGTGACCAAGGGCGACCTGATCCACGCGCGCGAATGGTATGCGCAAGGCTACACCAACGCGATGAAGAGCCCGGACGACACGCTCATCTTCGTCACTCCCGAGCAGGAAAAGCAGATCCGCAAGGACCAGGCCGAGTGCATGGGCTGCCTCAGCCAGTGCGCCTTCTCGTCCTGGGCGGACAATGAGAAGAATTCGACCGGCAGGCTCGCCGACCCGCGCAGCTTCTGCATCCAGAAGACTCTGCAGGAGATCGCTCACGGCGGCCCGGTCGAGCACAACCTCATGTTCGCGGGCCACTCCGCGTTCCGGTTCAAGAGCGACCCATTTTATTCGAACGGCTTCATCCCGACGGTGAAGCAGCTGGTCGACCGAATCCTGACGGGGGCATAGTGCGTCACTTCTTCGTCACCCCCGCGAAAGCGGGGGTCCAGCGAAAGAGGAAAAACTGGGTTCCCGCTTTCGCGGGAATGACGGTGTTGTTGTCGACTGCAGCAGCGGCGCAGGAGAAGCAGCCGCCTTACTGGGCCTCGATCGCCAGCGGGCAGGCGATGACTCGCACCGGACCAGGCAAGAACTACCCGGGCGTATGGCTTTACCAGCGCCGCGACCTGCCGATCCGGGTCGTCAGGAAATATGAGAACTGGCGGCTGATCGAGGACCCGGACGGCGCCAAGGGCTGGATGCTCGTCAGCCTACTCAGCGACCGCCGCACCGCGATCGTGAAGCCCGGCGACCCGCGTCCCGTTCGGGTGAAGCCGGACGACGGAGCGAAGGTGCATTATCTCGCCGAGCACGGAGTCGTCGGCCGCATCGACAAGTGCAGCTCGGGCTGGTGCCGGATCGAGATCGGCAAGCGCGAAGGCTATATCCGTACGTCCGACATCTGGGGCGTCGGAGCGAATGAGGTGCTCGACTAAAGGGGAGGACGTCATGAAAGCGATCACCGCAGCCTTGCTGCTCATGACTTCAGCAAGCGCGACTGCTGCTCCGCCCGAATATTTCCCCGCCCCACCGTTCGGCGGCAATCCGGCCCCCTTCTCGACGGCGGTGCGCGTCGGCGACGTGCTCTATCTTTCCGGCCAGGTGGGCCGCGGCCCGGACGGCAAGCTGCCCGACACGTTCGACGGCCAGGCCAAGCAGATCATGGAAAATATCGGCGGCGTGTTGAAGGAGCGCGGCCTCGGCTTCGGCGACGTCTTCAAATGCACCGTCTTTATCGCGGACATGAAGAACTGGCCCGCGTTCAACGCGATCTACGTGCCCTATTTCCCGGCGGGCAAGCTGCCGGCCCGGAGCGCAGTCGGCGTCAGCGGCCTCGCCCTCGGAGCCCAGCTGGAGCTCGAGTGCATGGCTTACGCCGGTAAGAAGTAGCTAAAACTCGCCTTCGATCTTCCGGTAGATGATCGTCGCATAGGTCGCGACGACTGCCAGCATGGCGGCCATCAGCAGCCAGGACTGCCACGAATTTTCGTCAACACTGTCTTCCGCAAAGCCAAGGCCGAAGAACAGCACGGCAGCTAAAGCGCTGACCAGCCACCCCTCCCATGTAATGGGATCAAATCCGATCCAGCGCGCGCGGCCGAACCAAGGCTTCCCGTTATCTGAGCGAATTAGCCCAGCTCCGCCGCGTTCGCAGTCGTGTCGGTCTCTCACCTACTTCGGCATCTTCAGCGTGACATAGGCGATCCGGGTCACCTTCAGCTTCTCGCCCTTGTCGCTCTTCGTGACGAACGAATGACCGATCTTCAGCGCATGGGCCGGGGTCGTGTAGCAGACCTCGCCTTCCTTGGTCATCGCACTGGTGAAGCAGACCTTCTTGCCCTTCATCACTGCCGTGCCGTGATCGATGTGCTTACCGCTAACGGCGTTTTCGATGTAATTGCCGTCGGAATCGATCGTTTCGCGAGCCTTCGTCTTGGCGTTCTTGTCGTAGAAGCTCCAGGACGTGTGGTTGATCTGAAAGGCCGCAGGCTTGGCCGGCGCCTTTGCGTCGGCCTGGGTCGCGGTGGCACAGAGAGCGGCGGCGGCTGCAAGACAGATGGTTACACGCATCGGCTTTCTCCCTTTGCTGAGGGGAGCGGCCTTTACCACCAGCGCGTAACAGCGGCGAGTCCGGCTGTTAGACCAGCTCCACTGCGATGGCCGTCGCTTCGCCGCCGCCGATGCAGAGGCTCGCCACGCCCCGCTTGAGCCCGCGGTCCTGGAGCGCCGCGATCAGCGTCGTCGTGATCCGCGCGCCGCTGGCCCCGATCGGGTGACCGAGCGCGGTCGCGCCGCCGTTCACGTTGATCTTCTCGTGCGGGATTCCGATGTCGCGCATCGCGATCATCGCGACGCAGGCGAAGGCCTCGTTGACCTCGAACAGGTCGACGTCGTTCACGGTCCAGCCCGCCTTGTCGAGCACCTTCTGGATCGCGGGCACTGGAGCGGAGGTGAACTTCGCCGGCTCCTGCGCATGGGCGGCGTGAGCAACGACGCGCGCGATCGGAGTCTTGCCGAGCTTCTCGGCGACGCTCTGGCGAGTGAACACGAGGGCAGCCGCGCCGTCGCTGATCGACGATGAGGTGGCCGCCGTGATGGTCCCGTCCTTGGCGAATGCGGCCTTGAGCTGCGGAATCTTCTCCGGATTACCCTTGCCCGGCTGCTCGTCCATGTCGACCGTGACCTCGCCCTTGCGGGTGACGACGGTGACGGGGACGACTTCCTTGTTGAACTTGCCGCTGGTGATAGCCTCGTTGGCGCGGCGCAGGCTCTCGATCGCGTAGGCGTCCTGGTCCTGGCGCGTGAACTGGTACTCGCGCGCCGCGTCCTCGGCGAAGGTGCCCATCGCCCGGCCAGCCTCATAGGCATCTTCGAGCCCGTCGAGCATCATATGGTCGTAGACCGTGTCGTGGCCGATGCGCGCTCCGGCGCGGTGCTTCTTCAGCAGGAAGGGCGCGTTGGTCATGCTCTCCATGCCGCCGGCGACGATCACATCGGCCGATCCGCTGTTCAGCATGTCGTGGGCGAAGATCGCCGCCTGCATGCCCGACCCGCAGACCTTGTTGATGGTCACCGCTTCGGCCGAGCGGGGCAGGCCCGCACCGAGCGCCGCCTGGCGGGCTGGGGCCTGCCCGAGGCCGGCGGAAAGCACGTTGCCCATGAACACCTTGTCGACTTGCTCGCCGCTGATCCCGGCGCGCTCGATCGCGGCCTTGACCGCGGTGGCGCCGAGCTCGGTCGCGCTGACGCCTGAAAGGGCGCCCTGGAAGCTGCCCATCGGAGTGCGGGCGTAGGACAGGATGACGATGGGGTCGGCGGCAGGGGAAGTGGCCATGGGGAATGCTCCGGAGTCGAATGTTGCGGTGCACATAAGGCGGGCAGCGCGGTTGTTCAAACGGTCCGCGCTCTGCTAGCGGCGAGCCGCACTGGAGACCCGACATGTCCGACCCCGCTCCCCTCGATTTCGGCCTCGGTGAGATGGCTGACACGATCCGCGAAACGACGCGGCGCTTCGCCAAAGACAAGATCGAGCCGATCGCGGCGGAGATCGACGAGAAGGACGAATTCCCCCGGCACCTGTGGCCGCAAATGGGCGAGCTCGGCCTTCACGGAATCACGGTCGATGAGGAAGACGGCGGGCTTGGCCTCGGTTATCTCGAGCATGTGGTCGCGCAGGAGGAGGTGGCGCGTGCGTCAGGCTCCGTCGGCCTCAGCTATGGCGCCCACTCCAATCTCTGCATCAACCAGATCCGCCGCTGGGCGAACCCCGACCAGAAGAAGCAGTACCTGCCCAAGCTGATCAGTGGAGAGCATGTCGGGGCTTTGGCTATGAGCGAGGCCGGTGCGGGCAGCGACGTGGTCGGGATGAAGCTGAAGGCCGAGAAGAGCGGCAACGGCTATCGCCTCAACGGCACGAAGTTCTGGATCACCAACGGGTCGGAGGCCGAGACGCTCGTCGTCTACGCCAAGACCGGCGAAGGCAGCCGCGGAATCACCGCGTTCATCATCGAAAAGGAGATGGACGGCTTCTCGGTCGGCCAGAAGGTCGACAAGCTCGGAATCCGCGGTTCGCCGACGGCGGAGCTGGTGTTCGAGGACTGCTTCGTCCCGCCCGAGAACATCCTCGGCGAGGAGAATAAGGGCGTCGAGGTGCTGATGAGCGGCCTCGACTATGAGCGCACGATCCTCGCCGGAATGCAGGTCGGGATCATGCAGGCCTGCCTCGACGTGGTTCTGCCCTACGTCCGCGAGCGCAGGCAGTTCGGGAAACCGATCGGCAGCTTCCAGCTGATGCAGGCGAAGATCGCCGACATGTATGTCGCCCTCAATTCGGCGCGAGCCTACGTCTACCAGGTCGCGAAAGCCTGCGATGAGGGCAAGACCACCCGCTATGACGCTGCCGGAGCGATCCTCCTCGCGAGCGAAAACGCGGTGAAGGTCGCCAATGAGGCGGTGCAGGCGCTGGGCGGCGCCGGCTACACCAAG
>DASVXR010000245.1:0-2991 GCA_036392595.1 Sphingomicrobium sp. | reverse complement strand
GGGTCGTTGACGGAGATGCAGGCGATCTCGTCGATGCCGCTGTCCTTCAGGTCCTGCGCCTTGTCGACATAGGAGGGCAGGTGACGCGCCGAGCAGGTGGGCGTGAAGGCGCCGGGGACGGCGAACAGCGCCACGCGCTTGTCCTTGAAATAGTCGCCGGTGGTCGTCTGCTGCGGACCTTCGGAAGTCGCGATCGCGATCGGAACGTCGGGAAGGCGCTCGCCAACCTGGATGGTCATGGGATGTCTCCTTTGGGGTCAGGTGAAACGGCAGATAGGCTCGGCGGATGGGCGCCTCAAGCCTTGCCCGCCGCGCCGCAGCGCCGCATTGTCGCTTGCATGGCTGATGAGCCGACCTTCCTGTCCGGCAAGCTGCTCCTCGCGATGCCGGGAATGGCCGATCCGCGCTTCGAGCGAGCGGTCATCGCGCTATGCGTCCACGACGAGAACGGCGCGATCGGCATCGGCATCGGCCAGAAGCGAGCTGGCATCAGCTTTCGCGGACTCCTGAAGCAGCTCGACATCGATCCGGGCCAGGCGCCCGACAATGCCGTCCATCACGGCGGGCCCGTCGAGCCGGGGAGGGGCTTTGTGCTCCATTCGACCGATTGGGGCGGCCAGGACACGCTGCACGTCAACGGCCCGAACGGCGAGCTGTTCGCGATGACCGGGACGATCGACGTGCTGCGCGCGATCGCGGAGGGACGCGGACCCTCGCAGTGGATTGCGGCGCTCGGCTATGCGGGCTGGGGCGAGGGGCAGCTCGACGACGAGATGACTCGCCACGGCTGGTTCGCGGCGGAAGCGGCGCCGAAGATCCTGTTCGACACTCCCACCGACGAGCGCTGGGCCGCCGCGTTCAAAGCTGAAGGCATCGATCCGCGGCTGCTCGCGAGCGAGACCGGCGCGGCCTGACTTCAACATATAAAGATATCTTTATATTTGCCTTTGAGACAGCGCGCGGCTAACGGCTGCGCCGACCGGCGCTGACAGGCGCACCATCAGTTCAACTGGAGATTTTCGACGTGGCGACGCAGGCTGACACTCGTTTCAACGACTATGTCGTGAAGGACATCGGCCTCGCCGACTTCGGCCGCAAGGAAATCGAGATCGCCGAGACCGAGATGCCGGGCCTTATGGCCTTGCGCGAGGAGTTCGGTGCCTCGAAGCCGCTGAAGGGCGCTCGCATCACCGGCTCGCTCCACATGACGATCCAGACGGCGGTGCTGATTGAGACCCTCATCGAGCTCGGCGCCGAGGTGCGCTGGGCCTCGTGCAACATCTTCTCGACCCAGGACCATGCCGCGGCCGCGATCGCGGCCCGCGGCATTCCCGTGTTCGCAATCAAGGGCGAGACGCTCGAGGATTACTGGCGCTACGTCGAGCGCATCTTCGACTGGGGTCGCGACACGACGGCCAACATGATCCTCGATGACGGCGGCGACGCGACCATGTTCGCGCTTTGGGGCTATCGCGTCGAGCAGGGTGAGGAGCTGTTCGCTCCGTCGAACGAGGAAGAGGAGATCTTCGTCGCGACGCTGAAGCGCTTCCTCGCCGAGCGTCCGGGCTATCTCACCAAGACCGTCGGAACGATCAAGGGCGTCTCGGAAGAGACTACAACCGGCGTTCACCGGCTCTACGACCTCGCCAAGAAGGGCAAGCTCCCGTTCCCGGCGATCAACGTCAACGACAGCGTCACCAAGTCGAAGTTCGACAACCTGTACGGCTGCCGCGAAAGCCTGGTCGACGCGATCCGCCGCGCGACCGACGTGATGCTGGCCGGCAAGGTCGCCTGCGTCGCCGGCTACGGCGACGTCGGCAAGGGCTCCGCGGCTTCGCTGCGCAACGGCGGCGCGCGCGTGCTGGTCACCGAAATCGACCCCATTTGCGCGCTGCAGGCGGCGATGGAAGGCTATGAGGTCGTGACGATGGAGGAGGCGGTGAAGCGCGCCGACATCTTCGTCACCGCCACCGGCAACATGGACGTGATCACGCTCGACCACATGCGGGCGATGAAGAACATGGCGATTGTCGCGAACATCGGCCACTTCGACTCTGAAATTCAGATCGGCGCCCTCGCCAACATGAAGTGGACCGAGATCAAGCCGCAGGTCGACGAGGTCGAGTTCCCCGACGGCAAGAAAATCATCGTCCTGTCCAAGGGTCGCCTGGTGAACCTCGGCAATGCGACCGGCCACCCGAGCTTCGTCATGAGCTCGAGCTTCACCAACCAGGTGCTGGCGCAGATCGAGCTGTTCACCCGCTCCGACGAATATCGGAACGATGTCTATGTGTTGCCGAAACACCTCGATGAAAAGGTCGCACGCCTTCACCTCGACAAGTTAGGGGTGAAGTTGACCCAGCTTACGGAGAAGCAGGCGAGCTATATCGGAGTGTCGGCGGACGGTCCTTTCAAGCCGGACCATTATCGTTATTGAGTTCGGGATGAGCGTCGGCTCGCCGACGTTCAGCATCCTGCAATGTTGCACGAAAGTGACAGTCACTTAGCATTTCAACGCAAGCCCAATGCCTTGCGTTGCGGGCGAATTAAACGCCGCTAAGGTCCCCGCGCGTTCCTAGTATCGGAGGGGATTCCTTTAATGACTAATGCACTTCGGCTGTCCGCGACGGCTTCTACCATCGCGCTCTCGGCGGCCTTCGCTTCACCGGCGTTCGCGCAGACTCCGTCGACGTCGCCGGGCGACCAGCAGATCGACTGCACGCTGCCGGCGAACTCGACTCTCCCGGCCTGCGCCACTGAAGTCGCGCGTGAGACGGGCAAGGCGCCGACCAACAGCGAATCGATTGTCGTGACGGGCTCGCGTATCCGCCGCCCGAACCTCGAATCGCCCGTTCCGATCACGTCGCTCAGCAATGAAGAGCTGACGATGACCGGCGAAGTGAACATCGGCGATCGCCTGAATGACCTCCCGGCGCTCCGCACGACCTTCAGCCAGGCGAACTCCACGCGCTTCATCGGCACGTCGGGCCT
>DASVXR010000244.1:0-5145 GCA_036392595.1 Sphingomicrobium sp. | reverse complement strand
CGATTGAGATATTTCAATCGCCACCGAGCCTGGACGGTTCCGACCATGACCTGCTCGAGCACCGTCGCGTCCTTGACGTCGATGTCGATGGTCTGCACGTCGCGGCGCTGGATTGCGTCGAGCCATTCGTCACGGCCCATCATAAAGGGGCCGGACGAACGCGTGCCGATGAGCATGAAATCGGGATGGACCAGGCCGCGCAGCCGCTCGATATCCTTGCTGCAGAGCGCCTCGCACCATTCACGCTCGAGCGCCTGGATCAATTCTCGTCCGTCAGCCACGCATTCCCTCTTGCGCTCTCTTTAGGGCCGAACTCGTAGAAAGCGAATCTGCGCGTCATAGCGTTCCAGCACGAGCCCATTCGAATCCAGTTTCAACGGCTCGCCGCGGAAAGCAACGTGGCCGAGATCGTTGGGCACGAAGCGCAGCGACAGCCGGTGGCCCGTCGCGGGCGACACCTTCAGCGGCGCACCGGCCACCTGGAACATCGGGACCAGCGGGCTCACCGAGGTGACGGCGCAATTCTCTGGATGAAGGGCTCCATTGTCATCGGCCTGCAGGAGGTGGAGCTCTCCCGGGTTTCGTTCATAGGTGACCAGGACATCGGGCGGCGAGCTCCAGTTGAACCGCCCCCAGTCAACGGAGACGGAGAGCGCGCATCTGGGCGCAGCGGAATCGCGAACCAGCGCGAAGGTCGGCTCCTTCGGCATTGGCCGGGTCGTCAGGCGGACCGCCTGCCCGTCGAACGTCCAATCTCCCTCGCTTTCCTTGTCCACGGCACCGTAGGCGAGTGCATAACGAAAATGGCCGTTGGCCTGCAGCTCGAGTCCGCCGGCCATTTCCATCTGGCGGATCTCGTAGACGCCGGCGAGGCTCGACTGGGCAGGCGCCGCCGCGGCGATCAGCCAGGCGGTGAGAAGCGCGCCCATCGGCGGACCGTCAGCGGCCGCTGATGTCGATCCCGACGAATGCCTCCGGCGAGGTGCCGCGCTTGACCAGCAGGAGGACACTCGACCGGCCCGCCTTGCGTGCCGCATCGACCGCCGCGATGACCTGCGCCGGAGTCGTCACGGGCTGGTTGTTCACGGACACCACGAGGTCGCCGCGCTGCAGCCCCTGCTCGGACGCATCGCTGTTCGGGTCGACGGCGGTGATGATCACGCCCCGAGCGGTGGCCGGCAGGTTCGCGGCCCGGGCGAGATCCGGCGTGAGCGGCGCGAGCGACAGGCCCAGCGCCTTCTGCGGAGCGATCGCGGGCGGCGTGTTGTCGGTGCCCTGAGTGCCCTGGCCGCCGCCGCTAAGCGCGGCGAGCTGCTCTTCGGTCGGCCGTTCGCCGACCTGGATGGTCACCGTCCCCCGCTTGCCGGCACGGACGATCTCGAGCGGAATGCGCGCGCCGACCTGCGTGTTGGCGATGAGGTAGGAAACCGTCTGGTCGGGCGTCACCTGCTGGCCGTTGACCTTCAGGATCACGTCACCCTGCTGGAGCCCGCCGCGGGCGCCCGGTCCGTTCGGGACGACGGTGCGAACGATCTCGCCATTGTCCTTGGGCAGGCCGAGCGAGTTGGCGATGTCCTCGGACAGCGGCTGGAGGCCGACGCCGAGATAGCCGCGCGACGGGCGCTGGCCCTTCATCAAGGAGTCGATCACGGGCTTGGCCGCCTCGGCCGGAATGGCGAGGCCGATTCCGACCGACGCTCCCGTCGGCGAGATCAGCGCCGAGTTGATTCCGATGACGTTGCCGTTGAGGTCGAACATCGGACCGCCGCTGTTGCCCATGTTGATGGCCGCGTCCGTCTGGATGTAGCGGTCGTAAGCGCCGACGCCGGTGATCCCGCGGTGAAGCGCGGAGATAATGCCCGCCGTCACGGTCCCGCCGAGGCCATAAGGATTGCCGATCGCGAGCACCCAGTCGCCGACGCGCGCCTTGGTGCTGTCGCCCCACTGCACGAACGGCAGGTTGTGACCCTCGATCTTGAGAAGGGCGAGGTCCGACGTCTCGTCGCGCCCGATGATCCGCGCCGTATATTCCTTCCGGTCGGTGGTGATGACCGTGACGGTGTCGACGGTCCCCGTGCCGGTCAGGCCCTGAACGAGGTGGTTGTTGGTGACCACATAACCGTCGGGCGAGATGATGAAGCCGGAACCGAGCGAGCCTGCCTCACGGGTTCGCGGCTGTGCCTGGCCCTGGTTCTGACCGCTCGGCGGAAGCGTCGGGTCGAAGCGGCGGAAGAATTCCTCGAAGGGATCGGATTGGGTTTTGACCGGGATCCGCTGCTTGGTTGAAATGTTCACGACCGCCGGCTGGAGCTTGGCGGCGAGGTCGGCAAAGGAGATGGGCGCGCCCTTCGGCGGCATTGCGGACGGCGCATTCTGCGCGACCTGCGCGCCCGCCTGACCCGTGGCGAGCGAGAATGCGGTCCCCCCGAGAAGCAGGGCCATTGCGACCCCATAGGCGTAGCGCACTTTTCCGGACTCCTTCGAGATCATGGATACTCCATCAATTGGGTCGAGACGCAAGGCGCTAATCGCACCGGCGGCTGAACGTTTTTTGAACGGGGAGGCTCAGCGCGAGCGTCCAGTGAATTCCTTCAAATAGTCATTCTGCGGCGACAGAATGATGTTGGTCGGAGCGACCGGGTTCTTCGGATCGCCGATGAAGGTTGAGCGGTAGCTCTGCATCGCGCGGTAGAAGTCGTAGAATTCGGGGTCCTTGCCGAAGCTTGCCGCATAGGTGCGGGCCGCGTCGGCATCCGCCTGGGCCTGGATGATCTGCGCCTGCTTCAGCCCCTGCGCGCGGATCGACTGCGCCTCCTGCATCCTGGCGGTGCGCATCCGGTCGAAGGCCGATTCCAGCGGGGTTCCTTCGGGCAGGTCGGTCTTCTTGATCCTGACGTCGATGATCTCGGCGCCATATTCCCGCGCGATCCGGTTCAGGGACGTCCTGACGCTGTCCATGATCCCCTGGCGCTCGGGCGTGAGAAGCGCGGCGAACGAAACCTTGCCGAGCTCATTGCGGACTTCCGACCCGAGGATGGGCTTGAGCTGATCCCTCAGCTGGTCCTCGGTCCGCGCGCGCACGTACATCAGCTGCGGATCGACGATCCGGTAGCGAGCGAAGGCGTCGACCATCAGCCGCCGCTGGTCGGTCGAGAGCACCTGCTGGCGCTGCATGTCCACGTCCTGGACTCGCTTGTCGATCCACACCAGCTCCTCGGCGATCGGGATTCGCCAGTTGATCCCGGCGCCCACCGAGCCGATCGGCTTTCCGGGCTCATACTGGTTGTAAATGCGTACGGGCTTGCCGAACCGCACCACCACCGCCTGCTTCGTCTCGGGAATGATCGGGAAGGCGCTCAGCAGCAGGAAGAGCAGGATGAAGCCCGTCACCGCCGCAAGGATCGGGCGCCGCTGGATGAAGTCGGTCATTGGTTCGGCTCCCGCTGCGGCTGCGACTTCTGCACTTGCGGAAGCGGAAGGTAGGGGGTGACGCCCGGCGCCTCGACGATCGTCTTGTCGACCTTCGAGAGGATCTGCTCCATCGTCTCGTAATACATTCGGCGGCGGGTCACGTCGGGAGCGAGCTTGTACTGCTCATAGACCTTGTCGAACGCCGTCGCTTCGCCCTGCGCCTTCTGGCCGAGCTGAAGGGCGTAAGCATTGGCGCGGTTGACGTAGGTCTGGGCGTCCTGTTGGGCGGCCGTCACTTCCTTGAAGGCGTCATTGACAGCCTCGGGCGGATCGGCCTGCTTGATGGCGATGCCCTGGATCTGGATGCCCGAGCGGTAGCCGTCGAGGATCCGCTGCATGTTGTCCGCGACCTGGCTCTCGATCTCGGCGCGCTTGTCGCCCATTGCGTCGTTCAAAGTGACCCGGCTGATGACGGCGCGCATGGCGCTTTCCGCGACCTCGCGAATAGTTTCATCCGGCTGGGCGAGCTGGAACAGGTAAAGCTCCGGAGTGCGGATGTTCCAGCGGACGGAATAAGCGATGTCGAGCAGGTTCTGGTCACCGGTGAGCATGAGGTCGTCGCTGTTCTCCGACCCCAGGTCGACTGAGCGGATGTTCTCGACATCGATCTTCTGCACTCGCTCGATCGGGGACGGCAGGGTGATCCCGACGCCGGGCCCCAGAGTGTAGCTGTAACGGCCGAAACGAGTGACGACCCCGCGCTGGCCCGGAGCGATCGAGTGGAAGGTGGTGAACAGGAGCCATAGCGCAACAAGGCCGATGATCGCCCAGATGATGAGGGAGCGGTCCGGCCGTCCCGGAAGGCCGCCGCCTCCGCCGCCGAAGCGGGCGCGGCTGCGGCGGAAGAGCTCGTCGAAGGAGGTGACGTTCCCTCCCGGAGTGATGCTGGTCCGCCGGCGGCGCGGAGCAGGCTCGCCCCACGGGCCGCCGCCGTCGCCTGACGGCGGCTCGCTATCGTCGCCGCCGCCGGATGAGCCCCAAGGGCCCTTTGTGTCGGCGAAAAGGCCGCGGATCCGGCCGCCCCACCCCAGAAGACTAGTCATGCGGGGAACATATAGAGGCCCGCCAAAGCGAAAAATAGTGGCAAGCCGTGGCGGGCCTCCTATGTGCTCGGCGCATGGCGTCGGATGAGGCAATGGAGCTCGAGGGCCTGCCCCACGCGGAGCGTGTCCGGTCGGCGAAGGTCAAGGGCGGCGTTGCGATCGTCATCGCCGACGCGACCGGCCTCGGCGAGAGCGAACGCAACGCGCTGGAGCAGGAGCTCCGGTCGGCGGCGGAAGCGACCCGGGGCGTTAGCCAGGCGAAGGTCGCGCTGACGGTGTCGGAGCCTTCGCGCAAGCTCATCGCGATCGGCAGCGGCAAGGGCGGTGTCGGCAAGTCCACCGTCGCGGCGAACCTGGCGATCGCGCTGGCGAAGGCGGGTCACAAGGTCGGGCTAATCGATGCCGATATCTACGGGCCATCGCAGCCGACGATCCTCGGCACGGACCAGAAGCCGGAGGCAGAAGACGACCGGCTGATCCCGGTCGAGGCGCACGGCCTCAGGTTCCTGTCGCTCGGGCAGCTCGTGTCGCCCGGCCACGCGCTCGCGTGGCGCGGACCGATGGCGACTGGAGCGCTCGCTCGACTGATCGAGGCGGACTGGGGCGATTGCGAGCTTCTGCTCGTCGACCT
>DASVXR010000243.1:0-3769 GCA_036392595.1 Sphingomicrobium sp. | reverse complement strand
GGCCGATGACCTTAGCAAGCGAAGGGCGCGGATGCTTCCGGCGCTGGCGATCATCTTCCTGTCGCAACAGGCCACCTTCTTTTCACAGATGTCCGATGGGCAGCATGTCTCGGCCGAGACGGCGAAGATCAGCGCCTGGCTGGTCCTGTCGGTGCTGATGCTGTTCGGGCTCGCGACAAAGGGGTTCTGGCTGGAGCCGAAGGAAGTGCGCGATCTCATCGACGATGAGAATACGCGTGCGAACCGGAATGAGGCGATGCGCTGGGGATTCCTTTTCTCCATGGGCAGCGCCGTCGCCGTCTATGTGCTTACGATGTTGGAGGTCGTGACCGGGCGGGAAGCCGTCCACATCGTCCTTTCCTTCGGAATCGCGGCCGCGCTGCTTCGCTGGGCCGTTCTCGAGAGACGCGCACATCGCGATGCCTGAACGTCTCGCCAACCGGTTGAAGGAACGGCGCACGGAGCTCGGCCTCACCCAGGCCGAGCTCGCGGAGAAAGTTGGGGTCACTCGAAAGACGGTGAACACGGTCGAAAACGGCGTGTTCACCCCCTCGGCGACGCTGGCGATCAAGCTCGCCCGCGCGCTGGAACTCAGCGTCGAGCAGCTGTTCTGGATCGAGAGCTGACCTCCTCCACCTCGCGGATGAGATCACCCTGAGCCTCCGAGACGTCGGATAAGTGCATGCCCCAGCCGGGAAGGAACATGCCTAGCACCGCGACCTCGCCGCCGATGCGGTCGGTGCGCTTGTCGTTCGGATCGGCATTGGTCCGGATCCACAAATAGCCGCGCTGCCCCTCGTTGATGCACTTGGCGGACACCAAACCCTCGGTGCGCAGGTAGGGCGTCGGCGGCGGCCCTTCGCTTGACCATTGGATGGGCCCGCCGGGCACGGGATATGAGGAACGCGCGTACCAATAACTGTCGAGCGGCACCCAGTCGCGCGAGCCGGGGCGCGCCGGATTGACGCAGCCGACGGTCATGCCGGGCTGGTCGGCAACGCCGAAGAGGGCGCCCGCGGGCGGCACGTTCTTCTCCCGGAAGCTGGTCCAGGTGATGACGCAGCCCGTCTCCCCCTCGCGGCTGCAGAGCGGAGTCTTCTTGAGCGCGCCGCCGACCAGCTTCCCCTGCGGCACCAGCAGGTTGAACCCCGGGATGATCGCCAGCTTCATGCGCTTCGCGACACCGGGATTGTTCTCGATCTCCCGGGCGATCAGCATCTGCAGCATCAGGCTGCCCTGGCTGTGCCCGATCAGCACGAAGGGCCGGCCGTTGTTCTTGGTCGCGAGATAGTTGCGCCACGCGGCAGCCACGTCGCGATAGGCGAGCGCGGCCGCTTGGTCGATGTTCGCTCCGGCGGTGAAGGCGACGACCGCCGAGACGGTCATCTGGCGGTACATCGGAGCGAACGGCCGGCACACGGAGGCGAAGCGGGCGAACTGCGCCTGCGCGGCGTCCGTTTCCTCGGCGTCGGCATGAAGGTCGCTGTTCATCCCCGGATCGCGGGAGACCGTCGGATAGACGTAGAAGCAGTCGACCGGCGGGTCCTTGGCGACGGTGCTCCGACCCACCGAGCCATAGCCGTTTGGATTGAGCGCGGTCGTCGGGAGCGGGGTCGAACAGACGTCCGAGCGGCCCGGAAGGCAGAGCCACGTCGAGTCCTTCCTATAGTCGGGAGCCGGACCGGGTGTCTGGGCGGAGGCGGGTGCGGACGCGGCTGCGGCGAACCCGGCAGCAGCGGCAATCATCAATTGACGCATTACTTCGGCGGCGCTCCCTGGTCGAACAATCCGGCCTGGCTGCCCTGCGGCACCGGCAGGCCCAGGTGGGCATAGCCGCGGCCGTTGAGGCACCGCCCTCGTGCCGTGCGGGCGATGAGGCCAAGCTGAATGAGGAAGGGCTCGATCACATCCTCGATCGTGTCGCGCGGTTCCGAAAGGCCGGCGGCGAGGGTTTCCACGCCGACCGGCCCGCCGCCGTAGAGGTCGGCAATCATTGTCAGGTAGCGCCGGTCCATCGCGTCGAGGCCGAGCGCGTCGATCTCGAGCCGGTCGAGCGCTCGGTCCGCGACCGCCGCGTCGATGGTGTCGGCGCCCGACGCATGGGCGAAATCGCGCACGCGCCGAAGCAGCCGCCCCGCAATCCGCGGAGTCCCGCGCGAGCGGCGGGCGATCTCACGCGAGCCATCGTCGGTGAGCTCGACGCCGAGCAGCCGCGCTGCCCTCCGAACCACCTGCTCAAGCTCCTCGATCGTGTAGAAATTGAGGCGCACGGGAATTCCGAACCGGTCGCGAAGCGGCGTCGTCAGTAGCCCCTGCCTGGTCGTCGCCCCGATCAGGGTGAAACGCGGAAGCTCGATCCGCACCGAGCGCGCGGAGGGCCCCTCGCCGATCATCAGGTCGAGCGCCCGGTCTTCCATCGCCGGATAGAGCACCTCTTCGACCGCGGGGTTGAGGCGGTGGATCTCGTCAATGAACAGGACGTCACCGTCTTCGAGGTTGGTCAGCAGCGCGGCGAGGTCGCCCGACTTGGCGATCACCGGCCCGGACGTGGCGCGGAAACCCACACCCATCTCGCGCGCGAGGATCCCGGCGAGCGTCGTCTTCCCCAGCCCCGGCGGCCCGTGGAGCAGCACATGATCGAGCGCCTCGCCCCGGCTCTTCGCCGCGTGGACGAACACCCGCAGATTCTCCCGCGCGGCCTGCTGCCCGATGAACTCGTCGAGGCTCTTCGGCCGAAGCGCCGCGTCGGCGTCCTCGGCGGTCCGCTCGGGCGTGGTGATTCGGGCGGGATCGGTGGCCATCAGTGCGAGTGTTCCACCTCGTCGCCCAAAATCGCAACCCAGTCGTGCTTCCGGCCTTCCCAGACGGAGAAGCGGGGGCTTGCGAAGTAAGTATCTTCAAACGCGCCTAGCGGAATCGCGATCAGGCCGTCGAACTTGCCGTCGATCTCATAATGAACGTCGGACCCGCAGTCGGGGCAGAAGTGGAACGTGATGCGGTTGCCGCTGTCCGCGATGTTCATCCAGCTCTTCGACCGGCCCTCGATGGTCACCTGCTCGGCAGGCCAGCGAGCTTGGACCGCGAACGAACTGCCCGACCTCTTCTTGCAGTCGAGACAATGGCAGACCGACACGCGGACCGGCTCGCCCCTCGCGGTCGCCTTCAACTGCCCGCAGCGGCACGAGGCGGTGTGGCGCTCAGTCATTGTCTTTGCGACAAATTTCGATGGCGGCGTCCCATGTGCCACCTTCCTTTTCGCAGACTGACTGGGAAAACTGGCTTCTCATGAAACCGTATTTTGCGGACCACAAGAATAGGCCAAGACCCGCGGCCAGTAGGAAAACCACTCCCAACATTACGGCAAAGGAGAATCGCAGGAACCGTAGTAGTTCGGCAGCACCGCGATTCATTTCGCCGCCTTGCGCAAAGCGAGGCGCACGAGCGCATCGAGGCCTGCGTCGGGCCCCAGCTCATCCTGAGCGGCATTCACGGCGGCGCTCGCCTCGGCGGGTTTGAAGCCGAGGTTGGCGAGCGCGGAGAGCGCGTCCGCCGCAGCTCCGACACGAGGCGCTGGCGCTGCTCCGCTAAGGCCGACGACGCCCAGCTTGCCTTGAAGCTCGTTGGCAATGCGCGCGGCGAGCTTCGGCCCGACGCCGTTCGCGCGTCCGATCATCACCTTGTCGCCATGCGCCACGGCGCGCGCCAGCTCGTCGGGCGAGAGCACCGACAGGATCGCGAGCGCTAGGCGCCCGCCGACGCCCTGCACGCT
>DASVXR010000242.1:0-1749 GCA_036392595.1 Sphingomicrobium sp. | reverse complement strand
GGGCGACGACGCGGCCGAAGTCGGGAATGAAGCGGCCGAACACGCCCGCCTCATGCATCCACCTCAAGACCAGCTCGGGCGAGTTGATGCAGGTCAGCAATTCCATGAAGAGGGCGTTGGCGCGGGGATCGTCGCGAACCTCGCGGCCGATCAGCGAGGCATCGCGAGTGGCCGCGCGCATCGCCGTCGGATGGATCTCCAGCTTCTCTCGCGCTGCGAGGGCGAACAGCTCGAGCAGGCGCACCGGCTCCTCGCGGAAGAACCCATCCGACGGGATAGAGATTCGCCCGCGGTCCAGAACGAAGCCGCCGAGCCGCTTGGGTCGCCGGCGGATCGTCGGCAGCGCGAACCGAAAGCCCTTCCTGCCGAGCTGCTCGTCGAGCTGGGCGAGGAAGACTCCAGTCAAGTCACCGACCGTCTTCGCGTTGATGAAATAGAATTGCATGAAGCGCTCGACCGCCGATTTCCCCGGGCGGTCGGCGTAGTGCATGATCTCGGCGATCCGCGGCTGATAGTCGAAGCTCAGTCGCTCCTCGGCGCGGCCCGCGAGCAGATGCAGGTGGCAGCGCACCGACCAGAAGAAGCGCTCCGCGCGATCGAACCGGCGATACTCCGCGGCCGTCAGCAGCCCCGCTCCGACCAGGTCCGCCGGGCGTTCGACTCCGTGGATGTACTTGCCGATCCAGTAGAGGGTCTGGAGGTCGCGAAGGCCGCCCTTGCCGTCCTTGACGTTGGGCTCGACGACATAGCGGCTGTCCCCCATCTTGACGTGGCGCTCGTCGCGTTCGGCGAGCTTGGCCGTAACGAACTCCGCGGCGGTGCCCGCGACCACCTCCTTGCGAAAGCGCTTCATCGCCGTGTCGAACACGTCCTCGGCGCCCCACAGCAAGCGCGATTCGAGGAAGGCGGTTCGCACCGTCATGTCCCTTTTGGCGAGCGTGATCAGCTGGCTCGTGGAGCGAACCGAATGGCCGACCTTGAGCTTCAGGTCCCACAGCAGGTGGAGGATGGCCTCGGCGGCGCGCTCCTCGTCGGCGGCTGGGGTCTTCGCGGTCAGGAACATGAGATCGAGGTCGCTGAACGGTGCCATCTCGCCGCGGCCGGTTCCGCCCAGGCCGACAAGCGCAACGCGTCCATCAAGCCGTGTTTCGAGGAGCCGATCGGTCACCAGTTCATAGGCAAGGCGGACCAGCTGGTCGTGAAGGAAGGCCGTGGCGCGCGCGGCGGCTCGCCCGTTGCCCGGTTCCTTTGTCAATCGGCGCGAGATCTCGTCGCGACCGCTAGCCAGGGCTTCGGCGAGGACCGACGACGCAGCGGCATTGAGCTTGCGGCCCGGCTTCAGGCTGGCCAGGCGATCGGCGACGGCGCGCCGGTCGATGATCGCTCTTTGATGCTCGACCTCGGGCAGGCTCATGACCCGCGCTCGGCCGCGATCCTCTTCAATCTGTAAAGCTCGTCTAGCGCCTCGCGCGGCGTGAGGCTGTCGGGATCGATGGCGTCGAGCGTGGCGAGCAGCGGGTCGGGCGCATGCTCCGGCTCGGCGGAAGCGGCGAAGAGCGGCAGGTCGTCGAGGCCCGCCGCGATTCCACCGGTCGCGTCGCGGCCCGCCTCGAGCTTGGCGAGCACCGACCGGGCGCGGGCGACCACCGCCGGGGGAAGCCCGGCGAGCTTGGCGACCGCGATCCCGTAGCTGCGGTCGGCGGGGCCGCTGGCCACCTCGTGGAGCAGGACGAGGTCGCCCTTCCACTC
>DASVXR010000241.1:0-7417 GCA_036392595.1 Sphingomicrobium sp. | reverse complement strand
CGCCGCGATATCCCACCTGCCAGATGTCCTCGATTGCGAACGGGTCGGCGCCGATAAAGCGGTCGCGGAACGCCTCGAAAGCGCCTTCGACGGCCTCGGCCCAGCCTTCCAGGCTCGCCTCGCCCCAGCCGACCGCGCCGTCCTCGCTTTCGACGCGGACGAACAGCCAGCGAGGCGGAACGAGGAAGGTCTCGATGCGGCCGATCCTGCGCTGGCTCATGCCTGGGCCTCGCTGCTGCCGCCGCCGGTCTCGCTGCCGTCGTCAGCCTCATTGGCGTTGTTCGCGGCTTTTGCCTGGGTGCCGCTGCCATTCATGTGACGGCCCGCCGCGGTAGAAGCCGCCGCGATAGCCGACCTGCCAGATGTCCTCGATGGCGAAAGGGTCGCCGCCGATGAAGCGGTCGCGGAACGCCTCGAACACCCCGTCCACCGCCTCGGCCCAGCCCTCGAGGCTCGCCTCCCCCCAGCCGACTGCTCCCTCGTCGCTCTCGACCCGCACGAACAGCCAGCGCGGCGGGGCGAAGAACGTCTCGATCTTGCCGATCTTCATCTCATTCCCCCGCGAGCCTCGTCTCGTCCAGGTCGCGGCCCGCGGCGTCCTGCTCGTCGTGCTCGGTTACCTTCTTGATCGGGACGATGAGGCAGACGCTCTGCGCCGGAAGCACGTTGCGCCAGTCGGCGATCAGCTGCTTGTAGGCTTTGCCGACGTTCCTGATCTTGCGGTCGAGGTCGAACAGGCCGAGCGGGTTGACGTTGCCGTTCTGCTCCCGGAGCGCGGTGTCCCAGTCGACCTGGTCCGTCAGCGAATACCAGGTGAAGCCGACGGTCGGGATGCCCACGTTGCGGAGGCGCAGGACGTTGGCCCATTCCTTCCACAACCATTTGACCGCCTCGTCGCCGTGCGGGCCCTCCCACAGGTTGGTCTCGGTGTGCATCACCGGAAGGCGGTAGCGGTTGTAATATTGCCGAGTGATCTCGCAGTAGCCGAAGGTCTCGCCGGCGGAGACGGTGTGCCCGTCGGCGAACACGCGGTGCTCGTTCAATTGGTAATAATCGTTGCCGAGGATGCAGTGCTGCTTGAGCCGGTGCTCGAGGAACCAGCCATATTCCTCGCGGGTCATGCCGTTATCCATCAGGAACTCGTACATGCCGCTGTCGACGCGCCGCCCATAATTGAGGTCGAGCGACAGGAAGCGCATCTGGTTCAAGACCTCCGCCCGGCCGATCGCGGCGGGTGAGTCCGCGTGATAATATTCGGACGATTCCGACTGGATGAAGATGGCGTCGTGGCGGCGTTTGAGGATCTCGATCATCCCCATGACATTCGCCTTCACGATATTCTTGAGCGCGGTGACGAACGAGCGGTCGTCCTTCTTCTGCTCGTTCCACCAGCCGTATTTCGCCGAGAAGACCGCGCAGATGAACATCTCGTTGATCGGCGTGTAGAGCTGCACCCAGGGGAAGCGCTCCGCGAATTCGCCGGCATAATGGCCGAACAGGCGCGGGAAATCCGGGTTCTGGAAATTGCCGAGCCAGTCGGGAAGGCCGAAATGGCAGAGATCGACGATCGGGGTGATCTCCCTCCGCCTCAGCTCGGCGAAGGTCTGGTCGGCGAAGTCCCAGTCGAACTTGTTGGGGCCGAGGAAGGTGCGATGCAGCGGCGGCCCGTAGCGCAGGAAGTTGATCCCGATCTCCTGCACGCAGTCGAAATCCTCGCGCCACCGTTCGTAGTGGCCGCAGACCTCCATCTCGTCCACACGGGTCTTCCCGTGGTTGATCGTCGGGATGCTGTTCTCGATCCCGGTCGCGAACATGAAGTTGGCGATGACTCAGTCTCCCAAAGTCTCGTCAGCCCGCAAAGGAGGCTTCTTCAAGCCCCCGCACACCCGGAGTTATCATAAACAATCCCCCGGCCTTTGGTTGCATCCTGAGCGCCTCTTCATCGAGGTCCCTGCTTGCCGAAGTGACGTAAAGCCGGTCGAGATTCGCCCCGCCGAATGCACAGCTCGTCGGACGGGAAACAGGCATTTCGACCGTCTGCAGCAGCTCTCCCCCGGGCGAGAAGCGGCGGATGCACCAGCCGTCCCAGAAAGCGATCCACAGGCACCCCTCCGAATCGACGGTCATCCCGTCGGGATAGCCGTCGCCCTCGTCGAACTGCAGGAAGATTCGGCGGTTGGACGCATTCCCTTGGCCGTCCAGGTCGAACGCGTAGGTGACCTGCCGCGCGGAATCATTCTCGTACATCGTGTCGCCCGCCGGGCTGAAGGCCGGGCCATTGGTGACTCGATACCCTTGGTCCACCACCGTGCAGGCGAGATCCTCGCCGATGCGGTAGAGCGTGCCGGTCGCCTGCCTCTCGCGGTCATCCATCGAGCCAGCCCAGAAGCGGCCCAAGCGGTCGACTTTCCCGTCGTTGAAGCGATTGTCCGGAAACTGTTCTTCCGGATTGAAGATGACCTGCAGGCGGCCGCTGGCGAGGTCGATTTCGGCAATGCCCTGGTCGGTGCCGGCGATGAATCCGCCCTTCGCCCGCAGGGCAATCGAGCCGACGCGGAAGGGCGTCCGCCACTGGCTGACCTCGCCCTTCTCGTCGAGGCGCAGGATCTTCCGGCCCTGGATATCGAGCCAGTAGAGCGCCTGCTCGCGCGGGTCCCACAAGGGCCCTTCGCCGAGCACGGCATGGACATCCGCAACGCACTGGACCGAGTCGCCTGCCACGGCGCCCGGATAGCCCGCCGAGAAGAAAAGAAAACCATGGGAGCGATGTTGCGCCGCCGTGGTTGTTCAGCCCATGGGCGAGCGCATGCGCTGGACGGATGGCTTCATCGCGGTCGACTGGGGAACGACGAACCGCCGCGCCTATCTCATCGATTCCTCGGGCAAGCGCACGGACGAGTTCGAGGACGACAAGGGCATCATGGCCGTTCCGAAGGGCGGCTTTCCCGACGCGGTGACCGAAATCCGCAAGCGGCTCGGCGACAAGCCACTGCTGCTCGGCGGAATGGTCGGGTCCAACCGCGGCTGGGTCGAGGCGCCCTATGTGCCCTGCCCCGCCGGGCTGGAGGACCTTGCACGGGCGCTGGCCTGGGCCGGGGAAAGGGAGGCGATCGTTCCGGGCGTTTCGCTCCTCGAGCAGGACCGCGCCGACGTGATGCGCGGCGAGGAGCTTCAGCTGCTGGGCGCGGCTGCTGCCGGAACGGTCCACTCGACGGCGCTCGTCTGCCATCCGGGAACCCACAATAAATGGGCGCTCCTGCGCGGCGGCAAGATCGAGACCTTCCGCACGGTCATGACGGGCGAGCTCTTCAACCTCCTCAAGCAGCACAGCATTCTCGCGGATTTCCTCGGAGGAGAGGTTGCCGTGAACGACGCGTTCAAGGCGGGCGTCGCCCAGGGCTTCCAGAATGCCGACCTGCCGGCGGAGCTGTTCACGGTCCGGGCGAAGGTGCTGCTGGGCAAGGCACGGAAGGAGGACGCGGCCTCTTTCACCAGCGGGCTCTTGATCGGGACCGACGTGCGAATCGGCCTTTCCGAGCCGCTCGCGGCGCAGGTTGTGGTAATGGGCCGGCCGGAGCTCACCCGGCTCTATGCCGCAGCGATCGAGCAGGCCGGCCGGGAGGCTCTTGAGGTGGACGGGGAGGAGAGCTTCCTCGCCGGGATCACCAGGGTCGCGGAGGCCATTTGAAAATGGGCCCGAAAGAGCTGCTGCAGAAACATCTCGCCGAGTGCCCGCTCGTCGCGATCATCCGCGGAGTCACGCCCGCCGACGCCGAAGCGATCGGCGAGGCGATCTACGAGGCCGGAATCCGGATCATCGAAGTCCCCCTGAACTCGCCCGATCCGCTGAAAAGCATCGAGAAGCTGGCGAAGAAGTTCGGCGACAAGGCGCTGGTCGGCGCCGGGACCGTGCTCAAGCCCGAGCAGGTCGCAGAGGTGAAGAAAGCAGGCGGCCGGATCATCGTCTCGCCGGACAGCAACGCCGACGTCGTCGCGGCCTCCGCTGCCGCCAGGCTCGTCTCCTCCCCCGGTTATTTCACGCCCTCCGAGGCCTTTGCCGCCATCCGCGCGGGCGCCACCGCTCTCAAGCTTTTCCCGGCCGAAGCCGCTTCGCCCGCCGTGCTTCGGGCGCACCTCGCGGTCATTCCGCGCGAGGTCCCGATCATCGTGGTGGGCGGCGTCAAGCCCGACAATATGCGTCTCTGGACGGAAGCGGGCGCGAGCGGCTTTGGCCTCGGTTCCGGTCTCTACCGCCCCGGCCAGTCGCCGGACGAGACGCTCGACCGGGCGCGCTGTTACGTGAACTGTCTGCGCCGCTAGGCTTTCTCGCCTCATGCAGAAAATCCGAATCGCGATCATCGGCTTCGGCAAGATCGCCGCCGACCAGCATGTGCCCGCGATCGAACACAATCCCAGATTCGAGCTCGTCGCGAGCTCGAGCCGCTCGGGCAAGGGCGTTGGCCGGACGTTCACCGACTGGCGCGAGCTGATCCGCTCGGTGGAAGGGCTCGAAGCCGTGGCGATCACCACTCCGCCCGAACCGCGCTACGAGATCGCTCGGGAGTCCGTTCTCGCGGGGCTCCACTGCCTCCTCGAAAAGCCGCCCACGACCGGCCTCAGCGAGATCGACGACCTCGCCGGCCTCGCCGAGGCCGAGGGGAAGATCAGCCTCTACGCGACCTGGCACGCGCGGCATCACCCGGCGGTTACCGCCGCGGCGGAGGCGCTCGCGGGCAAGCGCGTCCAATCGCTCCAGATCAAATGGCACGAGGACGTCAACAAATGGCATCCCGGACAGAAATGGATCTGGCAGCCGGGCGGCTTCGGGGTCTTCGATCCCGGCATCAACGCCTTCTCCATCGCGACCCGGATTTTCCCGGGCGCTCTCCTGGTGAAGTCCGCGGACCTCTATGTGCCCGAGAACGCCCAGACGCCGATCGCCGCCGAGGTCAGCTTCCACAGCCCCGTAGCCGACGGGCCGCTCCAGGCGAGCCTCGACTGGCGCCGAAGCGAGGGCGAGGAATGGACCGTCGAGATCAAGGCGAGCGACGGAACCGAGGTTCGCCTCGAGGAGGGCGGAGCAACGCTGCTTCTGAACGGCGAAAGGCAGTCCGCGGCCGGCCCGGGCGAATATCCCGACATCTATCGCGAGTTCGTCGACCTCATCGATTCGCGCAGGAGCAGCGTCGACGTCGCGCCGCTTCGACTGGTGGCCGATTGCCTGCTCGTCGGCCGCCGCCACGCGGCCGAAGCCGTCCACGGCTGATGGAGCAACTTTGGCCGCAGCGCATTAAGGCCCCATCCCCCGAGTGAGCGTTGGCATTTCAATCGCAGGATTCGCGACGTGGCACAGGTAACGACGGACGAGCTTAGCCAGGCGGACGAGGCATTCGCCGGCAATCGCTTGCTTTCCACTTTCTCCGCCGAGGCGCGGGCGCTCATCGAGCCTTTCGGCGAGATGGTCGAGCTCGACACGGGCGAGATCGTCCTCAACCGCGGCGACGAGGTTCGCTCCAGCCTCTTTCCCGTCGGTCCGACGATGATCTCAATGGCCGTCGAGCTCTCGGGCGGCCGCACGGTCGAGGTCGCGTCGGTCGGCCGGCGCGGTGCCGTCGGCGGGATCATCAGTTGCGGCCAGGCGCCCGCGTTCACTCGAGCATTGGTCCTCGTCGGTGGGCAGGCCTTCCGAGTGTCGATGACCGCGCTCGAGGACGCAAAACGCCGCTCGGCCTTCATCTCCAACCTCTTCTGCCGCTACTCGGACTATCTCCTCTCGCAGGTGATGCAGTCCGTGGCCTGCAACGCCTATCATTCCATCCCGGAGCGGGCCGCACGCTGGCTGCTCCACGCTCAGGATCGCGCCGGCGACCGGATCGAGCTGACGCAGCAGGCGCTCGCCGGGCTGCTCGGGGTGCAGCGCACGACGGTCAACGCCGTGTCGCAGTCCCTGGAGGAAGAGAGGCTCATCACCACCGGGCGCGGAGTCATACGGATTGCCGACCGGGCCGGCCTGATGCGCCGCAGCTGCGAATGCTACCAGCGGCTGGAGGATCATTTCGCTGCGGTGATCGGCACGACCGGTACGGGCGCCGGCTAGGGGAGCCTCCACCTCAGCGTCTCGCCGGCCAGGAACGGCACCAGCCCGTCGATCTCCTCTGGCACGGTGACTTCCGCTCGTTCGAGTGTCACCGAGCCCTCGTTCAGCGGGAGCCCGTAGAAGCTCGGGCCGTTGACCGAGGCGAACGCCTCGAACCTGTCGAGCGCCCCTTCCTCCTCGAAGACCGTCGCATAGGCTTCGAGCGCGAAGGGCGCGTTGAAGATCCCGGCGCAGCCGCAGGCGCTCTCCTTCGCCTCGCGCGCGTGCGGCGCGCTGTCGGTGCCGAGGAAGAATTTGGCCGAGCCGGAAGTGGCAGCCTTGCGCACGGCGAGGCGGTGCTTCTCGCGCTTTGCGACGGGGAGGCAATAAGCGTGGGGCCTGAGGCCGCCGGCGAAGATAGCATTGCGGTTGATGATCAAATGCTGCGGAGTGACCGTCGCGCCGATGTTCGCTCCCGATCCTTCCACGAACTGCACCGCTTCGGCCGTCGTGACATGCTCGAGGACGATCTTCAGCTCCGGAAAGTCGCGCGACAAAGGCTCCAGCACGCGCTCGATGAACACGGCCTCACGGTCGAACAAGTCGACTTCGGGATCGGTCACCTCGCCGTGGACGCAGAAGACCATTCCGATCGCCTGCATCCGCTCGAGCGCCGGATAGATGTTCCGGATGTCGGTCACCCCCGACGCGCTGTTGGTCGTGGCGCCCGCCGGATAGAGCTTCGCCGCCACCCACACTCGTCCGTCGAAGCCGCTCGCCAGCTCCTCCGGGTCGGTCTGATTGGTCAGGTAGCAGGTCATCAACGGGGTGAACTCAGCGCCCGCCGCCGCGACGATCCGCTCGCGATAGGCTTCCGCAGCCTCCGCCGTCGTGATGGGCGGGACGAGGTTGGGCATGACGATGGCCCGCGCGAACTGCCGCGCGGTGTAGGGCGCCACGCGCTTCAGCATCTCGCCGTCGCGAAGATGCAGGTGCCAGTCGTCGGGACGGCGGATCGTCAGCGTTTGCGAAGCCACGTGGCGCTCCCTAACTGAACCCCATGGCCGCCACCACCCTGACCGACCGCGCCGTGATCCGCCTCGCCGGGGAGGATGTACGCGGCTTCCTGCAGGGGCTCGTCACCAACGATGTGATAGGCGAGCTCCCCGTCTGGGCGGGGCTGCTCACGCCGCAGGGCAAATGCCTTTTCGACTTCATCATCTGGAGCGATGGCCAGGACCTGCTCCTCGATTGTGAGGGCGAGGCGGCGGAAGCCCTGATCAAGCGGCTGACCATCTATCGCCTGCGGCGCCCGATCCGCATCGAGCGGGACCACAGCCT
>DASVXR010000240.1:0-2493 GCA_036392595.1 Sphingomicrobium sp. | reverse complement strand
CGACATCGAGGAAATCTGCTCGAAGCTTCCGAAGAACCGGCAGACCCTGCTCTTTTCGGCGACGATGCCGCCGCCGATCCAGAAGCTGGCGCAGAAGTTTCTCAATGATCCCAAGCGCGTCGAGGTAGCGCGCCCGGCGACAGCCAACATCAACATCGAGCAGAGGCTGGTCGAGACCCGTCCGGACAAGAAGAAGGACGTGCTCAAGGAGCTGCTGCGGTCGGACGAGGTCAAGAACGCGATCGTCTTCTGCAACCGCAAGACCACCGTCCGCGAGCTGACGACGAGCCTCCGGCGCTCGCACTTTCATGCCGGCCAGATCCACGGCGACATGGACCAACCCGAGCGCATCGCCGAGTTCGACCGCTTCAAGCGCGACGAGATCAACATCCTCGTCGCCTCCGACGTCGCGGCTCGCGGGCTCGACGTCAAAGGCGTGAGCCACGTCATCAACTTCGATGTGCCGTGGCAGCCCGACGATTACGTCCACCGCATCGGGCGGACCGGCCGCGCAGGCATGAAGGGCATCGCGATCACCCTCGCCACTCGCGAGGACTCCGACGCGATTGCCGCGATCGAGAAGCTCACCGGGCAGAAGATCGCTCGGATCGGCGCTTCCGCGAAGGAATCGAGAACGGAGGAACCGAAGAAGGCCGAGGCAAAGCAGGCGCCAGCTCCAGCGGCGAAGAAACCTGCTCCCGAACCGGCACCGAAGGAGCGATCGCCCGTCGTCGAGGACCTCAAGCCCGAGTGGAATGGTCCACTGCCCGGCTTCCTCTCGGTCAGCGCCGACTAGCCGCGGTAGCGGGCGAGGAACTCGCCGGCAAAGCTGCCGAACCTTTGCTCTGCAACCGCCTCGCGCAAGGCTTGCATCAGCCGCTGGTAAAACCAGAGATTGTGCTGCGTCATCAGCATCGCGCCGAGGATCTCGCCTGACTTCACCAGGTGGTGGACATAGGCGCGCTCGAAGGTCGTGCACGCAGGGCAGTGACAGCCGGGCTCGATCGGGTCGGTATCCTCGGCGAACCGCGCGTTGCGCATGTTGAGCGGGCCGTCGGCGGTGAACGCCTGGCCGGTGCGGCCCGAGCGTGTCGGCAGCACGCAGTCGAACATGTCGATCCCGCGGCGGACCGCCTCGACGATGTCGTCGGGCTTGCCGACGCCCATCAGGTAGCGCGGCTTGTCCGCGGGCAGCATATCGACTGCGAAGTCGAGGCAGCCGAGCATCGCCTCCTGCCCTTCCCCGACCGCGAGACCGCCCACCGCGTAACCGTCGAATCCCACCTCGATCAGCGCCCCGGCCGAGGCATCGCGAAGCTTCTCGTCGAGCGCACCCTGCTGGATGCCGAAAATCGCCGCGCGTTCCGCATGCTCGCCGCCGCGGTCGAACTCCTCGCGCGAGCGTTTCGCCCAGCGGATCGACCGTTCCATCGCCTCGCGCTGGTCTTTCGCCGGCGAGGTCGTCGAGACCAGCTGGTCGAACTGCATGACGATGTCACTGTCGAGCAGCCGCTGAACCTCGATCGAGCGTTCCGGCGACAGCATGTGGCGCGAGCCGTCGAGATGGCTGGCGAACGCGACGCCCTCCTCCGTCACCTTGGTCAGCTCCGAAAGGCTCATCACCTGGTAGCCGCCGCTGTCCGTGAGAATCGGCCGCTCCCACCCCATGAACCGGTGCAACCCGCCCAGCTTCGCCACCCGTTCCGCGCCCGGCCGGAGCATCAGATGATAAGTGTTGCCGAGGATGATGTCGGCGCCGCTCGCGCGTACCTCCTCCGGCCGCATCGCCTTCACCGTCGCCGCGGTCCCCACGGGCATGAATGCGGGGGTGCGAATTTCGCCACGATTCATGGCGATGATGCCGGTGCGCGCGGCTCCGTCCGTGGCGTGGATGACAAAATCGAAGCGGGTCATTGCGATTTGGGCGCTTAGCGGCTTGTTTCGCCTGGTGGGAGCCGCATGACGGCAAGGGGAGTTCGAGCCGGCGATGCCGAAGGTGAGTGATTTCGACAAGTTCGCCTTCATCGTCGGCGCACCGCGCAGCGGCACAACCACCATGTCGCGAATGCTGCAGGCGCATCCGCAGATCAGCTTCCCGTTCGTCAAGGAGCCGCATTTTTTCGCCCAGCATGACCTTCGCGGCCTGACCGATGCGGAGCTGAGGAAGCGCGTCGAGCGGGACTATCTCGGGCTCTTTTTCACCCAGCCGACGCCGGGACGAACCGTCGGCTTCGACGGGTCCGTCTCCTATCTCTACGTGCCGGAGCAGCTGGAGCCGGTGCTGAAGCTCTGGCCCGAATCGCGCTTCATCGTCGGAGTGCGCGATCCGATGACATTGCTCCCTTCACTCCATAAGCGCCTGATCTTCACCGGCGACGAAACGATCAACCGGTTCGAGGATGCCTGGGCCGCCATCCCGGATCGGGCCAGGGGCCGCCGGGTTCCGCGAAGCGCCATGGATCCGCGCTGGCTCCGATATGACCAGGCCGCGCG
>DASVXR010000239.1:0-3872 GCA_036392595.1 Sphingomicrobium sp. | reverse complement strand
GTGATGCAGCGAGACCCAGGTCGCGCCGCTCGCAGTGTTTAGAAGAGCGTTGAGCAGCGGCCAGTCGGAGACGACGTCGCTGCCGTCCTTCATGCTTTCGGTCTCGCGGTTGGGCGATGCCACCGAGCCGCTGTCGAGATGATCGCGGCCGATGACGATCGGTGCGCTTACCTCGCCGCTGCGGACCATCTCGTTGAAGGCGAGGCCGAGGCGGTGTCGCTGGCCGAGGCCGACCCAACAGATGCGCGCGGGCAGGCCCTGGAAGGCGATCCGCTCGCGCGCCATGTCGAGCCAGCGGTGGAGGTGCGGATCGTCGGGGATCAGCTCCTTCACGCGCTGATCGGTGCGGTAGATGTCATCCGGATCGCCCGAGAGAGCGACCCAGCGGAACGGGCCGATTCCGCGGCAGAATAGCGGGCGGACGTAGGCGGGGACGAAGCCGGGGAAGTCGAAGGCGTGGGTCACGCCCATGTCCTTGGCTTCCTGGCGGATGTTGTTGCCGTAATCGAAGGTCGGCACGCCCATCTCGCGATAGGCGAGCATTGCCTCGACATGTTTCGCGATGGACTTGCGCGCGGCGTCAGCGACCGCGGCTGGATCCCGTTCGCGCATCTCCTGCCACTTGGCGACTGACCAGCCTGCGGGGCAGTAACCGTTCGCGGGATCGTGAGCGCTGGTCTGGTCGGTGAGCGCGTCGGGCTTGATCCCGCGCTCGATCATCTGCGGAAGGATCTCGGCTGCATTGCCGAGCAGGCCGACCGACGTGGGCTCGGTCGCGGTGCGGATGATCTCGAGCGCCTCGTCGATGCTGGTCGCCCGGCGGTCGAGGTAGCGCGTTTCGAGGCGCTTCTCGATGCGGCTTTCTTGTACCTCGATCGCGATGCAGTGAGCGCCGGCCATCACCGCCGCGAGCGGCTGGGCTCCGCCCATTCCGCCCAGGCCAGCCGTCAGAATCCAGCGGCCCTTTAGATCGCCGCCATAATGCTGGCGGCCCATCTCGGCGAAGGTCTCGTAGGTGCCTTGGACGATCCCCTGCGTGCCGATGTAGATCCAGCTGCCCGCGGTCATCTGGCCGTACATCATGAGCCCCTTGCGATCGAGCTCGTTGAAGCACTCCCAGGTCGCCCACTTGGGCACGATGTTGGAGTTGGCGATGAGCACTCGCGGCGCATCCTTGTGCGTCCGGAAGACGCCGACCGGCTTGCCCGACTGGACGAGTAGCGTCTGATCCTCTTCCA
Organism: Sphingomicrobium sp.; assembly: GCA_036392595.1. Lineage (GTDB taxonomy): Bacteria > Pseudomonadota > Alphaproteobacteria > Sphingomonadales > Sphingomonadaceae > Sphingomicrobium. The sequence continues at coordinate 2,634 of DASVXR010000239.1, read as the reverse complement.
GCCGCTCCAGCGTCGCGACGATCCTGTCGAAGCATTCCCAGTTGCGCGCCGCCCGGCCGATTCCGCCATAGACGACCAGGCTCTGCGGGTCCTCGGCGACCTCGTCGTCGAGATTGTTCATCAGCATCCGGACGGCCGCTTCGGTCGTCCAGCTCCTGGCTACGATGTCGCTCCCCCGCCGGGCGCGGATGTGGCGGCTATTGTCGCGTCGGTCGGTCAGGCGTCTGCTCCATTGAAGATTCGGCGCTCGGGGCCGGGAAGTCCGACCCAGTAGCCGAGCTCGGAAAGAGATTCGATTCGCCACACCGCAAGGTCCGCCTGCTTGCCCGCGGCAATGCTTCCGACGCTGTGGGCCAGGCCGAGCGCCCGGGCGGCGTTCCGGGTCATTCCGGCCAGCGCCTCTTCCGGAGTCAGGCCGAACAGGGTGCACGCCATGTTCATCGCCAGCGTCGGGGAGAGCATCGGCGAGGTTCCGGGGTTGCAGTCGGTCGCCACCGCAATGGGGACGCGGTGCTTGCGCAGCAGGGCGACGGGCGGCTTCTTCTTTTCCTGGAGCGCGTAGAAAGCGCCGGGGAGCAGGACTGCGACGGTGCCGGACGCAGCCATCGCCTTTGCGCCGGCCTCGTCGAGATGTTCGAGATGGTCGGCCGACAATGCGCGATATTGCGCGGCCAGTGCAGCTCCATGCTGGTTCGACAATTGCTCGGCGTGAAGGCGGACGCGGAGCCCCTGATGCGCCGCGGCCTTGAACAGGCGCTCGACCTCTTCGGGCGTGAAGGCGATCGTTTCGCAAAAGGCATCGACACTGGTCGCGAGCTTGGCCTTGGCGACTTCGGGCAGGAGCTTCTCGACGATCTCGCCGACATAGTGGGCGCGACGGTCCTGCTGGTCGGCCGGAATAGCGTGGAGCGCCAGCAGCGTAGGGACGATCCGTACCGGCTCAGCGTCGCCGAGCTGCTTCGCGAGCTTGAGCAGGCGGATTTCGCTCTTCGGGTCGAGGCCGTAGCCGGACTTGACCTCGACGGTGGTGCAGCCGCCACGCATGAGGGCGTGAAGGCGCCGGCGGCTTTGCTCGACGAGCTCTTCGTCCGAAGCACCGGCAGTCTTGGCGACAGTCGAGGCAATGCCGCCGCCGGCCTTCGCAATCTCCTCGTAGCTCGCTCCGGCGCGGCGCATCGCATGCTCGTCGGCGCGGGTTCCGCCGAAGACGAGATGCGTGTGGCAGTCGATGAGGCCGGGCGTGACCCAGGCGCCGCCGAGCGCGACCACCTCCTTGGCGCGGAAGCCGGCGAGCTCGGTGCGCTTGCCGACGCGGACGATCTTGCCGTCGGCGATCCCGATCGCGCCATTCTCGACCAGCCCGAGCGGATTGCCGGGCATGTCCTCCATGGTCGCGATGTTGCAGTCGACGAGAAGCCGGTCCCACATGCTATTCGCCTTAGGCGAGCGCTGCTGTTACGGTCAAAGCGTGAGCGGCTGGCCCAACCTTTCAGAGCTGGTTTCGAGCGCCCATGAGGGAGCTCCGGTCGGTCTCGTCGGGGCGCCGCTCGCGGCCGGCTCGGTGACTTCCGGCCGGTGCGATCTGGCGCCGGGGCTGCTGCGCCAGACGCTGCGGCGGATCGGCCGATACGACATTGAGAGCGGGCGAGAGCTGCAAACCCAGGTCTTTGACGAGGGCGACGTCCAGATCGAGGGCCTGGGCATCGAGGATGCGACCCCCCTCATCCGCGACAAGGTTGCGGCGAGCGCCGGGGCGCGCGAGCTGACTTTGCTTGCCGGCGGCAACAATGCCGTGACCAGGCCTGCGGTGCTGGCGCTCGGCGATCTCTCAAAGGTCGGCCTGATCACGCTCGACGCTCATTTCGACATGCGCGACCTCGATCAGGGCCTCAGCAACGGCAATCCTGTTCGCGCCCTGATAAATGACGGGCTGCCAGGAGCCAATATCGCGCAGGTCGGAATCGCCCCGTTCGCCAACAGCCGCCAGATGCACGAGGATGCCGTCGCCGCCGGCAATTTCGTGGCGACGATCGGCGATTGCCGGCGGGACGGCATGTTGCAGGTCCTCGAACGCGCGTTCGCCCATGTCTCGCATTGCGAAGCGATCGTGGTCGATTGCGACATCGACGTGATCGACCGCTCGCAATTCCCCGCTGCGCCCGGCGCGCGCCCCGGCGGCATGCGGTCCCAGGCCTTCTTCAATGCGGTGCGGCTGCTCGCATCCCACCCGCGCGTGCGGGTGATCGACCTGACCGAGTGGGACCCGCCGCTCGACCCGACCGACCTCAGCGCTTTGACCGCGGCCCGCTGGATCGCCGAGTGCCTGGCCGGGTTCGAGATGCGCGCACCTTCCTCCGCGGCGGGTCGGTCGTAACCACCAGCGCATCGGCTTCGATTCGCGTGACGAACTCCCATGGGATTCGCCGGCCTTCCCTGTGCCCCGTCCAGCGCTCGATGAAGCTTCCGGGGCCGCACATGATCGCGGTTACCGTTCCGCCGTCGCTGTGAACCTCGTGCACCCGGCCGAGCGTCCTGCCGTCGAGCGAACGCACCTTCTTGTCCCGAAGCTCGGACAGCCGCATCACATCGCTCCCCAGCGCGGGACCCAGCGGCCCGCCGCCGCCTCGCCCTTGT
>DASVXR010000238.1:0-6038 GCA_036392595.1 Sphingomicrobium sp. | reverse complement strand
GCTATTCGCCCGAAGCGACCGCTGACCGCTCTGCGCTCGACACGGCTTATGCGGATGCGATGCTTGCGGCAGCGAAAGCCTATCCCGACAATGACGACATCGCCGTTTTGGCCGCCGAAGCTGCGATGGACACCCGGCCGTGGGATTATTGGACGCCCGACAAGCAGCCCCACCCGCGGATCGCCGATGCGGTGAAGCTGGTCGAGACCGTCTACCGCCGCAATCCCGACCATCCGCAGGCGGCCCACCTCTACATCCACCTGATGGAGAACGGGCCGGATCCCAGGCGCGCGGAGGCCGCCGCCGACCATCTGGCGGCGCCGCTCGCGCCAACGCTCGGCCACCTCGTCCACATGCCGGCGCACATCTATTACCGCCTGGGCCGCTGGAAGGACTCGATGCGGGTCAACATCGCGGCGGCGAAGGCCGACGAGCATTGGATCAAGGCGACCGGCGACAAGGGCATGTACCGGTACGGCTATTATCCGCACAACGTCCACTTCATCGTCACGTCGGCACAGATGGCGGGCGACATGGGGACTGCCGTCAGCGAAGCGAGGAAGCTGTCGCAAATCCTCGACCCGGCGATCAGCACAAAGCTCGCCTGGGTGCAGGCGGTCAACGCGGCACCTTATTACACCGCGGCGCAATTCGCCTCGCCGGCGCAGGTGCTGGCGATGAAGGCGCCCGACAAGCGCCTGCCCTATCCCACGGCGATGCGGCACTACGCGCGGGCAATCGCCTACGCGAGCCTACGCAACCGGGTCGGGTTCGATTTCGAGCTCGCGGCGATACAGGGGATTCGGGAGGGCGATGCCCTGAAGCCGATGGTCGACCAGGGAGTTCCGGCGCCCGACCTGCTGCAACTCGCCGAGACGATCGCCCGCGGTCGCTGGGCTTATGCGAACGGCAATTATGACGACGCCATCCGCCTCTACAGCGACGCCGTCGCGATCGAGGCGAAGGTCCCGTACATGGAGCCTCCCTACTGGTATTATCCGGTGCATCAGTCGCTCGGCGCGGCGCTGTTCCGCGCGGGCCGCTATGAGGAGGCCCGCGACGCATTCACTGCGGCGCTGGCGCAGCTGCCGAATGATGGCTGGGCTCTCTACGGGTTAGCGGCCTCCGAACGGAAGCTAGGGCGTCCGCTGCAAGCCGCCGCTGCCGAGCTCGCGCTCGACAAGGCCTGGATGGGCAATCGCGCCTGGCTGAGGTGGGACCGGCTGTAACTAGCCGTTCGCCTGGATGAATTTCTCGACGACGGGCGCGATGCGCTCGCGCCACTTGCGGCCGTTGAAGATGCCGTAGTGGCCGACGTCCTTGGCCAGGAAATATTGCTTCTTCCTGCCTGGCAGTCCGGTCGCAATGTCGAGAGCCGCGCGAGTTTGTCCGATGCCTGAAATATCGTCCCGCTCGCCCTCAATCGCCAGCAGCGCCGTATCGGTGATCGCGCCCGGGTCGACCTTGCGCCGCCGGTGCTTCATCTCGCCTTTGGGGAGCAAGTGGCGCTGGAATACAACGTCCACGGTCTGCAGGTAGAATTCCGCGGTCATGTCGCAGACCGAGCGATATTCGTCGTAGAAATTCTGCGTCGCTGAAGCGCTCTCCTCGTCGCCCTCGACCAGATGCTTGAACATCTCCCAATGGCTGATGAGGTGGGAGCCCAGGTTCATCGTCATGAACCCGGCGAGCTGAAGGAAGCCCGGGTAAACCTTCCGGCCTGCGCCCGGATAGATCATCGGCACGGTCGCGATCACGTTGTTCTGGAACCAGGCATGCGGACGCTGAGTCGCGAGCGTGTTCACCGCCGTCGGCGCCTTGCGGGTGTCGATCGGCCCACCCATCATGGTCAGAGTCTTCGGCCGCCACGGGTTCTTCGCCGCCCCCATCAGCGCCGTCGCGGCGAATGCCGGAACGGCAGGCTGGCAGACGGCGAGCAGGTGCGGTCGCTTGCCGGTGCGCTCGCCGATGAGCTCGAGGAACTCGACCAAATAGTCGATATAATCGTCGAGATCGAAGCTGTCGTCCTTCAAGGGCACGCACTTCGCATCGCGCCAGTCGGTGATGTAGACGTCGAAGCTCGGCAAGAGCCGCGCGACGGTGCCGCGCAGAAGGGTCGCATAGTGGCCTGACATTGGCGCGACCATCAGCAGCGGCGGGCCCGGCTCGACGTCGAGCTTGCGGAAGTTCTTGAGCTGCCCGAACGGCTTGCGAACGACGATGTCCTCGTCGACTTGCACGGTCTTTCGTCCGACCCGGGTCTCGTCGATGCCGAATTCCGGCTTGCCGCGCGGCGCCGCGGCGTGGGCGAACACTTCGAGGCTCGCTGCGACGACCGGCCCCATGGTGCTGTAGCCGAAGGGATTGGAGGGATTGCTGAGCCATCCGGCGCCCAGACCTGCAAGCTTGCTCGCACCTGCGAGAAGCGAGCGTTGCACTTCATAGGCGTCGTAGAGCATTCACCCTCATTTCTACCCTCGTAAACTTAACAAATGTGGCGGGCGATAGGTCCCGGCGCAAGGCAATGTTGCGCCGCAGAAGGTGCAGTGCGGCAATTGCTGTGGATAAGCCGCGCCTAGAGTACGCGCGTAATCACCACCGACACATTGTCCGGAGCGCCGCGTTCGAGCACCATCTCGATGAGCCTGTCGGCCGCCTGATCGAGCGACCCCCGAGCGATTTCCGCGGCCATTTCATCATCGCTGACCAGCCGAGTCAGGCCGTCGCTCGCCAGGAGGAAGAGATCGCCGGGCTGCGCGTCGCCGCTGACCGTGTCGACCTCGAGCCTTTCGCGCACGCCGACGGCGCGGGTGATCACATTGGCATTTTCGTGGTGCTCGGCTTCCTCCGGCTGAAGCATCCCGGCATCGACCAGGTCCTGAACCAGGCTGTGATCGCGGCTCAGCCGCATGATCTCGCCTCCGCGGATCCAGTAGGCGCGGCTGTCCCCGGCCCAGAAGCAGCGGAAGCGCTCGCCGAGGATGACCAGCCCGACGACGGTCGTCCCGATCGTGCGATCGCTGCCGTTCGAGCGTGCCAGCCTGATCAGCTGGTCATTGACCTGGCGCAATGCCTCCACGGCCGCCCGGGTGAGCTTGTCCAGGTCGTCGAAGTCCGGCAGCCGCCGGAGAGCATCGACGACGGCAGCGCTTGCGACCTCGCCCGCATCGTGGCCGCCCATCCCGTCGGCGACGACCCAGAGCCCGCGGTCGCTTTCGGCGAGGATCGAGTCTTCGTTGATCTTCCTCTTGAGGCCGACATGAGTGCGGCTGGCGCATTCGAATCTCATCCGGCCCCCCAGGAATCTCTGGCGCGAGAGACTAGCAATCGATTAACGTTCGTGCGATTTCCTTTTTATTGACGAAATGTCGAGAGGGGCACTCGACGGATGAACAAGGCGTACAGCAACAAGGCTCTACCGGCAGGCACGGTGCTCCGTGAATGGCGGCTCGAGGAAGTGCTCGGCGTCGGCGGGTTCGGGATCGTCTACAAGGGCCGCGGCATCTATTTCGACGAGCTAGTCGCGATAAAGGAATATTTCCCGAGCTCGATCAGCGAGCGCGACTCCGACGACACTGTTGTCCCGATCGACTCCGATTCCGAGGAGGTGCACGCGCTCGGCCTCAAGAAGTTCGTCGAGGAGGCGAAGCTTCTCTGGAACCTCTCCACCCCCACCCGGCACCCGAACATCGTCAGCGTTCGCAGCCTCTTCGAAATCCACGGCACCGCCTACATGGTCATGGACTTCGAGGACGGGATCTCGCTCTCGAAGATGATCAAGCAGGGGCGCCGCTTCAACGAGCGCAGCCTGTGGAACATCCTCCGGCCCATCGCCGAAGGGCTTGACCGCGCGCACCGCGTCGGAGTGCTCCACCGCGACATCAAGCCGCCCAACATCCTGATCAACGAGGACAACCGGCCGGTCCTGATCGACTTCGGCTCGGCACGCTTCGACACGGCGGAAGCGACGAGCACCAAGGTCACCTTCCACACGCCGCCCTACGCGGCGATCGAACAATATGTGAAGACCTACAAGCAGGGGCCGTGGACCGACATCTACGCGCTCGGGGTCGTCATGTACGAATGCGTGACGGGCGAGAAGCCGCCCGAGGTGCTCGAGCGGCTGCATGCGGGCCTCGGCAAGGCGCTCTCCGACGGGAAATGGCCCGGCTACACCAAGAAATTCCTCGCCGGAATCGACGCCGCGATGAAGGTGAAGCCGGAGGAGCGGCCACAGTCGATCTCCCAATGGCTGGCAATGTTCGGCAAGGACGCCGGGAAAGCGACCGACGAAGAAGGCGACGACGAGGCGACTCGCTTCATCGCCCAGCAGGTCGAGACCGAAGAGATCGTTCCCGTTGCCGCGACGGCCGACCTCGATCCCAAGGCGGTGGAAACCGGTGTGCCGAAGGACACGAAACAGGCGAAGTTCAAGCGCGCCGGTGACGACACCACCGGCTCCCGCAAGAAGGTCGCTTCGGAAGAGGAAGCGATCGCTGCCGCTGGGCTCGCGGCCGAAAAGCAACCAGCCGCGGTGGCCGACGCGAAGGCTGAAGCACCCGCTCCGGCGAAGAAGGGTGCTCGCAAGGCAGCGGCCGAAGCACCAGCGGAGAAGAAGGAGGCGGCAAAGAAACCGAGTCCCGCGCTGATTGCAGCGGCGGCCGCCGGAGTGCTCGTCCTCGCGGGTGGCGGCTATTACATGCTCAGCGGCGGCTCGAAGCCGCAGTCAGCTGAATCACTCGAGATCCCAGGTCCGGTCGCGGAGGCGCCGCCGACTGCAGCGTCGGCGACGGATACCAACGCCGTGGTAGCTGAAACGCAGAATGCTCCCACCGCTCAGGCTCCGCAGCCGACCCAGGACGCCGCGGCGGCGGACGCGCTTCGCAAGGAGCAGGCCAAGGCGGCTGCGGCGGAAGCTCGCCTCCAGGCGCTGCAGAAGGCCCAGGCGAAAGCCGTGCAAGCGCAGGCCGGGACCCTCACGGCCAATCCGAAGAAGACCGGCACCAAGACCGCGACTGCAGCCGCGGAAACGAACACGGTCAGCTCGTCCGGAGGTGGCGTCTCACCGGCCAAGCTCTCCCAATTCTACTCCATCGTCGATGATGCGCGCGGGATGGCGAAGCGCGTGATGCGGTCGAGCAATACGCAGAATGCCGCCCTCGCGCGGAGCTACGACTCGAATCTCAAGACGCTCCGGGACTCCATGCGCGGAATCAACTCCGACAGGGAAGCCGACCGGCTGATCGCCCAGGCCAAGCAGACGCGCGCCTACGTCCAGTTCCTGGCGAAGCAGTCGCCCTAGCGATAGCGCGGCGACTACGGATCGAAGGTGGTGAGGCTGCTCGCCGCGCCGGCCGGCCTCAGCTTCAGCGCATCTCGAAGCAGGCCCGAATAGGCGTCCGAATCATTGAGCGAGGCGTCAATCGGCGCCGTTGCCTCGCCGCCGAGAAGCGCCCGCATACGAACCTGGCTGGACCCGCGGTCGATGTCGATGTGGATGACCGGGACGGAGCTTTGCAGCGCAAGCTCCACCACATAGGCCGTTCCGCCGGGGCCGCGGCCTTCCTCTCCGTCCCAGATGGCGACGAGGACGTCCGCGGCCCGGATCAGCGATTCACCCACGAGGACGTAAGCGCCTTCAGCATCGGATCGATCGCCCGGCAGGGCAACGATTTCATCCGCCGCCTCGAGCGCCCGTTCGAATTCGTCCAGCTCCTCCCCCGGGGCGAAGTCCTTGCGATATTCTTCCGCGTCGAACGGGAGCAGGGCGCGCACCAGATAGCCCGTCGAGCGGGCGCTCCTTGCGGCGATCTGGTCGGCTCCCGTGGCCAGGGGCGTGTGGAGCTGCAGCCGCGCGGGCGTGTCGCTGTCGAACGCCGCTTCGGCCTCCTGGATCTTGAGGACCGCTTCGCGCAACTGGCGGAAGACCTCGTTGACGACGGGCTCGAGCGTCTCGACCAGCGGGGCGGTCAGCACCGATGCGCGGTGGCCGGTGATTCCGACGTTGAGCACGATAGGCTTGGGATCGACGGGCTTGT
>DASVXR010000237.1:0-7795 GCA_036392595.1 Sphingomicrobium sp. | reverse complement strand
TGCCGACACTGCTGGGCTGGACCCGCCCGCTGGCCCCCGAAGCGAACGTCGAGGAGCTTTCGAAGCTCGCCTTCCGGCAGACGTTCCACGCCGAGCTGCGAGCCGAGCTGCTGAGCCGCCCGGATGCGCTCGTCGAGGCGGATCCGGAGCGGTATCAGCGGTTCGGAGCCGCGGCGCCGCAACAGGCGAAGGCTTCAATGAGCCCGGACCAAGCCGCGCGCTGGTGGCGCTGGATGCAGCGCCACGGCAAGCGCTATTCGATCGCGCGGCTCGCCAAGGCCAGCCTGACCTTCGCCGGTGGCGCCGATTACATCGCGTGGAAGATCAACCGGCACACCGGCGCGGGAATCGAATTGAAGCCGTGGCAGCGCAGGCACCCGCTGCTCGCCGCGATTACGCTCGCCCCGCGCCTGCTGAGATCGGGGGCGGTTCGGTAGCGGTCCGGGCGAGCGCGGCGGAGACGGCGTTGGCGAGCGCTCCGACGGTGAAGGGCTTGCGCAGCAATTCGTAGCCGCGCAGCTCCTCGCTCTCGCCCTCGCCGACATAGCCGGTGACGAACAGCACGGCGAAGTCGCGGTCATGAGCGGCCTTGAGGTGGCGGATGAGCTCAGGGCCGGTCATTTCCGGCATGATCACGTCGGTGATCACGAGGTCGAATTCCTGGGCGCGGAACAGCTCCATGGCCTCGGCCCCGCTGCCGCACGCGACCGGATCAAAGTCGAGGTCCTCGAGCGCTCCGACCGTAGCGGTGCGCACGCGCGGATCGTCCTCGACCAGCAGAATGCGCGCGCTTGGGACTCGGGCCTCGGCATCGACGCGCTGCACGGCCGGATGCACCCGGATCGGCGCCGCGACCTCGGTCCGCGGCAGGTAGATGGAAACGGTCGTGCCCTTGCCGACCTTGCTCTCGATCCCGACCTCGCCGCCCGACTGGTGAGCGAAGCCGAAGATCTGGCTCAAGCCGAGGCCGGTGCCCTTGCCGACGGGCTTGGTTGTGAAGAAGGGCTCGAACGCGCGCTCCAGCACCTCTCTCGTCATTCCGCAGCCCGTGTCCGAGACGCTGATCTTCAGATAATCGCCGGCGCGGATGTCGCCCACCTCGTTGGCGGTGAGCTTCACATTCTGGGTGGTGATGTGCATCACGCCCTGACCGTCCATCGCGTCGCGCGCGTTGACCGCGAGGTTGACGATGGCGTTCTCGAGCTGGTGCGGGTCGACGTAGGTCGGCCAGGTGTCGCGCGCCAGGTCGACTTTCACCTGGATGCGTTCGCCGAGCGTGCGGTCGAGAAGGTCGGACATGCCGCCGATCAGCTCGCGGCTGTCGACGCGCTCCGGAAGCAGCGGCTCGGAACGGGCGAAGGACAGCAGGCGGCGAGTGAGTGCGGCGGCGCGCGTCGCGCCCTCCATCGCGTTCTGGAGGTGCATCAGTACCTCGCGGCGCGGACCGTTGAGGCGGCGCTGGGCGAGGTCTATCCCGCCGACGACGACGGCGAGCATATTGTTGAAGTCGTGCGCGATTCCGCCGGTCAGCTGACCGACGGCCTCCATCTTCTGGACCTGGCGGAGCTGGGCCTCGGCCGCCTCGCGCTCGGCCGCCTCGGCTTTCAGCGCCTGGTTCGCCTCCCACAGCTCCTGAGTGCGCTCGCGGACCGCATATTCGAGGGCCTCGGCGCGCACGGCCTCGCTCTCGGCCTGGCGGCGCGCCTGTGCGTTCTGACGGAGTGCCTGGAAGGCGACCACGCCAAGGAAGATCGCGCCGATACCGACGAGCACTCCGAGGATGCTGAGGTAGTCGGTGAAGCGCTGCGCCTCGTCCGAGAAGATCTGGGTCTCCTCGATCCGCTGCCGGAGCGCGCGGCGCTCACTGACGATGATCTCGTTGAGCTTCGAATCTAAGAGGGTGCCGGTGTTCTGATCACCCCCCTGGCCCGCCTGGTAGAAGTAGCTGATGCCGCTCTGGTCCTTGCCGAGCGCGGCGGCGGTGGCGGCGAGCGACAGTTCCTGGCCGCGCTTCTCGTACAGCCTCTGGAGCTCGGCGACGCGGACTTCCTGCTGCGGGTTGCCGCGCATCAGGCTTCTCAGCTGGCGTATCTGGTAGCCCGCGGTGTCCCAGTCGCTCGAATAGAGGCGGCCGGTGTCGGCCTTCTCGTCGAGCACGAAGCGGCCGAGCGCCGCCTCCGCGCTGGAGATCGACGAGCTGACGTTGCGGACGACCAGGGCGACCTCATAGGAATGGCGCTCGGCGTCCAGCGCCCGCTCGCGCGCCTTGTTGGCGTCCGCGACGAGGAAGACCATTCCGAGGAGTATGAGCGCGGCGACGAGGCCGAGCGCGGCCGCGCCGCCGCGTCGCCAGTCGAAGCGAACTTCGTCCCCATCCCCGATCATTCAACGACTTTAGACCCGTTAACCTTTAGGCGAAACCCAAAGGTTCCAACGATTCACATCAATTTATGCAGCCTGTTGCACGGCCTGCCGCAGCGAACATGCCGAGAATCTCGCCGACCTGCTCCTCGCTGTGGAGCGCGCACAGCGAGCAGCGCAGCAAGGTCATTCCGGCGGGCGTCGCCGGCGGGCGGGCGAGGTTGACGTAGAGGCCCTCGTGCAGGAGCGCCTCCCACATGGCCGCGCCCTTTTCGAGGTCGGGCATGATGACGGCGATGATCGCGGACTGAGGCTCGTCGGTGCCGAGGGTGAAGCCGAGCTGTTTGAGGCCCGCATGGAGGCGCTTGCTGTTCTCCCACAGGTGGCCGCGCTTGTCGGCGCTGTCCATCAGCTTGCGGATGGACGTTGCCGCGGTGGCAACGACGCTCGGCGGAAGCGAGGCGGTGAAGACGTACGGGCGGCAGACGAGCCGCAATATCTCGAACTTGGGGTGGTTCGAGACGCAGAAGCCACCGACCGTTCCGACCGACTTCGAGAAGGTGCCGATGATGAAGTCGACGTCGTCGATCACGCCCTGCGCCTCGGCGACGCCGCGGCCGTTCTCGCCGATGAAGCCCATTGAGTGCGCTTCGTCGACCAGGATCATCGCGCCGTTGGCCTTCGAAACCGCGACCATCTCCTTCAGTGGAGCGACGTCGCCGAGCATCGAATAGACGCCTTCCAGGACGACCAGCTTGCCGGCGCCGTCAGGAATGCGCTTCAGCCGCTTCTCGAGCGCCTCGATGTCGTTGTGGCGGAAGGGGACGATCTGCGCATTGCCCAGCGCGCAGCCGTCATAGATGGACGCATGGCTGTCGATGTCGAGGACGATATAGTCGTCCTTGCCGGCCACGGTGGAAATGACGCCGAGGTTCGCCTGGTAGCCGGTGGAGAAGACCATCGCATGGTCCATCGCGTAGAAGTCCTTGAGCGCCTGCTCGACGGCCTTGTGGCCAGCATAGGTGCCGTTGAGGACCCGGCTTCCGGTGGTGCCCGAACCGAACTCGTCGAGTGCCTTCTTGCCCGCCGCGACAACGTCCGGGTCGAAGGTCATGCCCATGTAATTGTAGGTGCCGAGGAGGATCGTCCGCTTGCCGTTGCAGATGGCGACGGTCGGGCTCTCGACCTCCTCCATCACCAGGTTGAAGGGGTCGGTGAGCCCGGACTCCAGCAGCGTCTCGCGCTGCTCGATCAGGGGATCGAACTTGGAGAAGAGATCGGTCACTTCTGCTCTTTGAGGCGCTGCAGAGCGTCGACCAGCTGGCCGACCGTCTCGATCTCCGCCTGCATGTTCATGGTGATGATGACGTCGAACTCGTCCTCGATATTGGCGACGAAATCGAGGACGGTGAGGCTGTCCCACTCGAGGTCCTGAGCGAAGCGGGTGGCCTCGGTGACGGCAACGCCCTTCTTGTTGAAGGGCTCGATCAGCTCGACGACCCTGGCGTAGGTCTGCTGACGGTCGGACGCGGTGTCGGTCATGGGGGCGCTCGTTAGTGCTGCGGCCCGGCTTAAGCAACGCAATGGGGCGCGATTGCGGCCTTGGTCAGGCGAGACGCGGAGCGTGCGACCTGCTATGGGAAGATGCTTCGGAAGGATGTGACAATGCGCACCATTCTCTTCCTCGCCGCGGGCCTGCTCGTCCCGGCCGCTTCCTTCGCCGCACCGGTGCAGCAAGGCACTCCCGCCAGCGCGCCCAGCAAGGCTCCCGATCCCAACGAGCGGATATGCAAGGACATCGCAGTGGGCTCACGCGCGGCCGTTCGGCACTTCTGCGCGACCCGCGCCGAATGGGCCATTCGCGAGCGGGAGGACAAGGACACCACTCAGCTGATGCAGCGCCCGTTCCAGACGTGCGCCATCATGGGTTCAAGGCGCTGCTGACCTGACGGCGCTCTAGCGGGGCGCTCTCTGGCCCGAGGCCGCGCGGCGGTGCCGGTCGCGGCGCTCGGTTGTGTCCGGAAGCTCCTGATTGGGCGCATCTCCGGCTGGATCCGACAGCTTGAGCAACTCGCGGACTTTCATCGCCGGGAGGGCCTTGCCGAAGAGCCAGCCCTGCGCCTCCGAGCAGCCGATTTCCGAGAGCTGGTCCTTGACCTCGTTGGTTTCCACGCCTTCCGCGGTGATCGGGAGGTGCAGGGCCTTGCCGAGCGAGGTGATCGAGTTGACGATCGCGCTCGATTGCGGATCGCCCAGGAGCGTCGCGACGAAGCTCTTGTCGATTTTGATTCGATCGAAGGGGAGCGAGCGAAGCTGCGACAGCGAGGCATAGCCCGTGCCGAAATCATCAAGCGAAATGGTGACCCCGACGTTCTTCAGGCTCTCGATGGTCGAAAGCGCGATGTCGCGGTCCTCCATCAGCGCGGATTCGGTGATCTCGATTTCAAGTCGCTGGGGCGGGAAATTCACCTCGGTGACGATCTTGAGGATCTGCTGGGCGAGCTTCGGGTCCCTGAACTGGACGGGCGAGATGTTGACCGCCACCTTGAGATCGGCCGGCCAGTCGCGGCTCTCGACAAGCGCCCTTCTCATCACGCTCATCGACAGGGCGCCAATCAGGCCCGAAGCCTCGGCAACCTGAATGAAGGAGTCGGGCTCGAGCAGGCCGCGGTCGGGCGAGTCCCAGCGGGCGAGCACCTCGAAGCCCGTAAGCCCACCCGTTTCGAGGCTGATCTGCGGCTGGAAATAAGGGATGAACTCGCCGGCGGCGATGCCTTGGCGGATATCGTCTTCCAGCTCAGTCCGGGCGAAAAGCTCGCGCTCCATCTGATCGTCGAACCAGACCGAGCAATTCCGCCCCGCGCGCTTGGCCGAGTACATCGCGATGTCCGAGCGCCTGAGGCAGTCTTCCGGACTCTTGTCCGGACCGACCTCCGAGATGCCGACGGAGGCGGAAACGTGCACGACGACGCGGTCGAGGCTGAACGGGCGGGAAATGCCGCTCGTGATGTTCGCGACGATCTCGTCGACCGCGCGAGGGTCCGAATCGTGGAGGATCACCGCGAACTCGTCGCCGCCGAGCCGCGCGCAGCAGCTGGTCTCGGGCACGTTCGCCTTGATGGTGTCGGCGACGTTCCGAAGCACCTGGTCGCCGGCGACATGGCCATGAAGGTCGTTCACGTTCTTGAAGAAATCGAGATCGAGGAGGAGCAGCGTGCTCGGGCGGCTCTCGCCGGCGGCCTCGGTCAGGCGCTCCATCAGTTGTCGCCGATTGGCGAGGCCCGTCACATGATCCACGAACGCGCCCTCGAAGGCGAGCTGCTCCGCCCGCTCCTGAGCCTCCAGCGCCTGCTTCAAGTCCTTGGACCGGCGCCAGCCGAAGAGGATGATGGCGATGTTCAGGATGAAGGCGACCCGTAGCGTCTCATCGGCCGGCCTCGAGCCGAACGCCGCCGAGAACACCTGATTGCCCATCGAAACGAAGATCACGAGCGCGGCAAGCGTCGCGCAGGTGGTGATCAGGTGGCTGCTCGTCAGCGCGCGGCGTGCCGTCTGCAGATTGGCGCCCAAGGTCCTGTCCCCTTCGTACTCGGCCGATAACTACTCGCGGGCGTACGGGAATTTGCTGAAGAGGGCGTTAAAATCGCGTCAAACGAGAGAATTTACCGCCTGCGACGCCAGGGCCGCCGTCAGAGCCAGCCCTTCTCGGAATACCAGCGGGCGGTGTCGGCAAGACCCTGCTCGGTGGGAATCTGCGCCTGCCACAGGCCGGGCGGCGCGGCGCGCTTGGGCTCGACGACCCAGTTGCGGTGAGAGAAATAGGCTGCTCGGTCGGGAGTGAGCTTGGCGCGCGGTCCGCGGAAGAGCTGGTCGGCACGCGCGGCAATGCGGAGGAAGACTCCGGGCGCGGAGACGATCGCCGGCTTCATCCCGACCGCGCGGCCGAGGCTGCGGCCGAACTCGCGGTGGGTCCAGCCGCCCTTCTTCCCGTCGTCAGGTTCGATCAGCACTTTGGCGGGCGCGTGCGGACCGGCGAGCGCCAGCAACAGCCGCGCGAGGTCGCTCGCGTGGATCAGCGACAGATGGCCCCGGGGCGGCATCAGCATGATGCCGAGCTTGGCCATCCGGAACAACTCGAGGGTCTCCTTGTCCCCGGGCCCGTAGACGGCCGGCGGGCGGACGATCGACCAGTCGAGGCCGGAGCTTTGGACGAGCTCCTCCGCCTTGGCCTTCGACGCGCCGTAGAGCGACAATTTCGGCTCGCGCGCGGCGAGGGAGGAAACGTGGACGAAGCGGTGGACCCCGCCCGCCGTCGCCGCCGCGAGCATCGCCAGGGTGCCCGCGACATTGCCCTTCTCGAACTCGGCCGCCTTGGTCGCGCTGATCACGCCGGCGAGGTGGATGACGGCGTCGGCATCCTCGACGAGACGGTGGAGAGCGCCGCGGTCGTCGAGGTCGCCGCCGATCCAATCGACGCCTTCGCGCGGCTGCTGCTCGCGGCGGGTGAGGGCGGCGATGCTGTGCCCGGCGGCAATCGCGGCGTCGATGAGATGCCCGCCGACGAAGCCCGTGCCGCCGGTCACCGCGAGCCTCATAGGGGAGACCAGGGCCTTTCGTCCGACGCGAGCTCCTTCGCCTCTTCGGCGGACGCGCCGAGACGTTCGATGATCGCATCGAGCAGAGGCTCGAGCCCTTCCTCGAGCGGAGCGGAGATGGGGAAGACCTTTGCCCCTGTCGCCTTCTCGAGCGCTTTGGCGGTCTTCGAGCGCTGCTTCTCGTCGAGCAGGTCGGACTTGGTGAGCGCGATAAGCTCCGGCTTGTCGGCGAGGCCCGCGCCATAGCTTTCGAGCTCGCCGCGAACGGTGCGCCATGCTTCGACAGGGTCTTGGGCGGATGGGTCGACCAGGTGAAGCAGCAGCCGGGTGCGCTCGACATGGCCGAGGAAGCGGTCGCCGATGCCGGCCCCCTCGGCCGCGCCCTCGATCAGTCCGGGGATGTCGGCGATGACGAACTCGCGGTTCTTGTGGCGGACGACTCCAAGCTGCGGGCGCAGCGTCGTGAAGGGATAATCGCCGACCTTCGCGCTGGCGTTCGTCACCGAGTTGAGGAAGGTGGACTTGCCGGCGTTGGGCAGGCCGAGGAGGCCGACATCGGCGAGCAGCTTGAGGCGCAGCCAGACCCACATCTCCTCGCCCGCCTCGCCGGTCTGATGCTGGCGCGGGGCGCGGTTGGTGGAGCTCTTGTAGCTCGCATTGCCGCGGCCTCCCATGCCGCCCTTGAGAAGCACGATGCGCTCGCCCTCCTTCGTCAGGTCGGCGAGCAGGGTGCGCTCCTCGTCGTCGGCGAGGATCTGCGTGCCGACGGGAACCCGGATGACGAGATCGTCGCCGCCGTCAGGGCCGCCGAACTCGATGAACTTCTCGCGCCGGAAGCT
>DASVXR010000236.1:0-5207 GCA_036392595.1 Sphingomicrobium sp. | reverse complement strand
GTGAGGTGCAAATCCGCGTCAACCAGCTCTCGCCGGTCGCGCCCACGAACGCGCGCGTCGAAGACGTCTTCTACCAGCGCGGCGAATGGGTCTCGGCGAACCAGCCGGTTGTCAGCCTCTTGCCCGATGAGAAGGTGAAGGTCCGCTTCTTCGTGCCGGAGAAGGAGGTGTCTCGATACCGTCCGGGCCGCGAGGTTCGCTTCACCTGCGACGGTTGCGCGCGCGGCCTGACCGCGACCATCGGCTACGTCAGCCCACGCCCCGAGTTCACTCCGCCGATCATCTATAGCCGCGACAGCCGCGACCGGATGGTATTCATGGTCGAGGCCTATCCGAAACGGCCGCAAGGCCTGCAGCCCGGGCTTCCCGTCGACGTCGAGCCCCTTCCGTGACCCTCGCGATCGACGTTCACGACCTCAGCAAGAGCTTCGGAGCGCTACGCGCCGTCAATCACGTCTCGATCCAGATCCAGCAGGGACATATCACCGGCTTCCTGGGCCCGAACGGCTCAGGCAAAACGACGACCCTGCGCATCCTCTGCGGCCTGCTGACTCCCGACAGCGGCAGCGGCCAGGTTCTCGGACTCGACTTCCCACGCGAGTCGGAGGCCATCAAGCGCCAGACCGGCTACATGACGCAGCGCTTCTCTCTCTACGAAGACCTGACGATCGAGGAGAATCTCACCTTCATTGCCCGCATCTACGGCTTGGACCGGGTTCAGCAGCGGGTCGACGAAACGCTCGAAAAGCTCGGCCTCACCGATCGCCGCAAGCAGCTCGCGGGCCATCTTTCGGGCGGCTGGAAGCAACGCCTCGCGCTCGCCGCCGCGGTGATGCACGAGCCGAAGCTGCTGCTGCTGGATGAGCCGACGGCGGGCGTCGATCCGCAGGCCCGTCGCGATTTCTGGGACGAGATCCACCGCCTCGCCGACGACGGCATGACCGTGCTCGTCTCCACCCATTACATGGACGAGGCCGAGCGCTGCCACGAGATCGCCTATATCTTCAACGGTGAGCTGATCGCGCGCGGGACGGGCGACCAGGTCATCGCCCAAAGCGGCCTCATCACCTTCGAGGCAGAAGGCCCGCGCGCGGACCGGCTGGCGCAGGAGCTTGCGGGAAAGCCGGGCATCGAGATGGTCGCGCCCTTCGGGACTGCGCTGCACGTCAGCGGAACCGATCGGGCAGCGCTTGGAAAGGCGATCGAGCCGTTCCGCCGGGAGCCGTACCGCTGGTCGGAGGTCGCCCCGACGCTGGAGGACGTGTTCATCCAGCTGATGCGGGAGCATGGCGGCAAGAAGATGAGCGCCGCCGCATGATGGGGCTCTCCCTCTCTCGAATCCTGGCGATCCTCTCCAAGGAGTTCACGCAACTCGTCCGGGACCGCCTCACCTACGCAATGATCATCGGCATCCCGATCATCCAGCTCCTGCTGTTCGGCTATGCAATCAATTCCGATCCCAAACATTTGCCGACGGCTATCCTCGTCCAGGACCAGGGCCAGTTCTCCCGGTCGATTGTCGGTGCGCTCAACAACAGCCACTATTTCGACCTTCGCTACACCGCGCGCTCGCCCGCGGAGATGCACCGGCTGATCGAGCGCGGCGCCGTCCAGTTCGCGATTACCATTCCCGGCGACTTCACCCGGCGGGTGGTTCGCCGCGACAAGCCGCAGCTGCTCGTGGAGGCGGATGCGTCCGATCCGGCCGCGACCGGTCCAGCCGTCGCCGCGCTCGCGTCGCTGCCCCAATATGCGCTGATTCATGACCTCAAGGGGCCGCTCGCCTCCGATGCGCCGCCGGACACGCCCAAGCCGTTCGAGGTGGTCGTCCAGCGCCGCTACAATCCCGAGAGCATCACCGCCTACAACATCGTTCCGGGACTCGTCGCGACGATCCTGACCATGACGTTGGTGATGATGACCGCGCTCGCCATGACTCGCGAAACCGAGCGCGGGACCATGGAGACGTTGCTGTCGACGCCCGTCAGGCCGATCGAGGTGATGATCGGCAAGCTCACCCCTTACGTGATGGTCGGGATCATCCAGGCGACACTGATCCTCACGCTCGCGCGGCTGCTGTTCGGAGTACCAATGGCGGGCGGCTGGCCGGCGCTGATCCTGGGGCTGTTTCTCTTCATTCTCGGCAGCCTAAGCCTCGGCTTCCTCGTCTCGACGCTCGCGCGCAATCAGCTCCAGGCGATGCAGATGGCCTTCTTCTATTTCCTGCCGTCGATCCTGCTTTCCGGTTTCCTCTTCCCCTTCCGCGGCATGCCCCAATGGGCGCAATGGATCGGGACCGCGGTGCCGGTCACGCACATGCTGCGCATCGTTCGCGGGTCGATGCTCAAGGGCGTGGGCGTTGCGAATGCGCTGCCCAGCCTCGGCGCGCTCACTCTCTTCGTGCTGATCGTGGCGACGATCGCGATCCGGCAGTACCGGACGACCCTCGACTAGCCTTCGAGCTGCCTCGTCAGCAGGCGGATGTCGGCGTCGAGCTCGGCGTCGCTCGCGCGCAGCTTCTCGATCTGCCGGACCGCGTGGATCACCGTCGTGTGATCGCGCCCGCCGAAGCGCCGGCCGATATCGGGCAGCGACTTGGGGGTGAGCTGCTTCGACAGGTACATCGCGACTTGGCGGGGGCGGGCCACTTCGCGTGCGCGGCGGGCGGAGGTCATCTCGGCCTTGCGGATTCGGTAATGCTCGGCGACCTGCGTCTGGATCTCGTCGATCGAGATTCGCCGCTGGTTCGCGCGGAGAACGTTGGCGAGCACTTCCTCGACGAAGGCGACGTCGATCTGGCGCCCCGTCATCATCGCATAAGCGCCGATGCGGTTGAGCGCGCCCTCGAGCTCGCGGACCGAGGAGGTTACGCGCCGCGCGAGGAAGTCGATCACCGGCCGGGGCATCTCGACGCCCGGAAGAGCCTCGAGCTTCGATACGATGATGTTGAACCGGAGCTCGTAATCCGCCGCGTTGATGTCCGCGACCAGGCCCCAAGACAGGCGTGACAGGATTCGCGGGGCGATCCCGTCAAGGTCCTGCGGCGCGCGGTCCGAGGTGATCACCAGCCGCCGGCCCGCGGTGATGATCTCGTTCATCGTGTGGAAGAATTCCTCCTGCGTCGAATCCTTGCCGGCGATGAACTGCACGTCGTCGATCAGCAGCAGGTCGGCGTTCCTGAGCCGCTGCTTGAAGCCGATCGTGTCGTTCTCCTTCAGCGCGCGGATGAACTCAACCATGAACTTCTCGGCCGACATCGAGACGACCCGCGAGCCGCGATTATGCTGCAGGAAGGCGTGGCCGATCGCGTGCAGCAGGTGGGTCTTTCCGCGCCCGGTCCCGCCATGGATGAACAGCGGGTTGAAGCTGACGGTCTTGGACGTGGCCAGTGTCCGGGCGGCCGTCGCGGCCACTTCGTTCGCCTTGCCGATGACGAACGTCTCGAAGCGGTATCGCGGATCGAAATTGGGGGCGTTCGGATCGCGCTCGGTGGGCGGCGGAGTTTCTTCGAGAATCAGTAGTGGGGTCGGCCGCGGCGCGTCCGCGGCGGCGACGATTCGGATGTCGCGAACGATCGGCAGCGCGGTCTTCCACGCGAGCGCCAATCGTTCGCCGAAGTGCGAGCGCACCCAGTCGGCCATGAACTGGCTGGGCATGACGATGTCGAGGGTACCGCTGTCCGGCTCGAAATTGCCGAGCTCGGCCGGCTTCAGCCAGCCGTCGAAGGTTCGTGCGCCAAGGTCACGACGAATTCCGGTGCGGATCGATTCCCAGGCTGCCTCCAGGGGCGCCACCGCGGGCGCTCCAGCCAGCTCAACAGACGAACTCGCTCCACCGCCTTGCACTGGCCCGCGCCTCCCTCTTTGTACAGCCCCCAAGTTGAGACAAAAGGATCCCGCCACGCCGCGCTACGAGTCGGCGCCCGAGTTTACTTTTCTCTCTTGCCCCCGGCGCCAGATTCGCGCCCGGAAGGCTGTTTCTGAAACTGTGCGCGGCAGCTTTCAAGTGCCGTTTTTTCATCAAAATGAAATAATGGCACTTGACATAGGAATTGTGCCGAAACTGCCGGAAAATGGCGCAAAACCAACGATTTTGCAGTTATTCCGCTGTTTAACGTTTTCGCGAATCGCGGAATTTGCTGCATTTTTTTGACGTTGCAAAAACGAACGGGCCGCCGGTGGCCCAGCAGCCCGTCTCATTGCGGGATTTTTCGCGCCCGGCCTTAGCCCAGCGACGCAACCCTCTTCGACAGGCGGGAAAATTTCCGCGAGGCCGTGTTCTTGTGAATGACTCCACGGGCGACTCCGCGAGCCATCTCCGGCTGCACCATCTTGAGCGCTTCCGCGGCTTCCTTCTTCTTGCCCGACTCGATCGCCGACTCGACCTGCTTGATGAAGGTCCGGATCCGGCTGATCCGGGAGTGGTTGATCGTCGCGCGCTTCGCGTTGCGGCGGATGCGCTTCTTGGCCTGCGGCGTGTTCGCCATCTAATCCTCGTTGCTCGAATAAAAAGCGGCGCAGAAGCCAAACGGCCGCGCCGACGCGGGCGTTCCCCTACTCAGAGAGGGCGCAGAGGTCAACTCTCAGCGCTGGCATTTCGGGCAATAAAAGGTCGAGCGGCCGCCCTGGACGATTCGCTTGACCTTTCCGCCGCATGAGCATGGCTTCCCCTCGCGGTCGTAAACGGCAAAAGTCTTCGAGAAATAGCCGAGCTCGCCGTCCGGGCTGATGAAGTCCCGGAGGGTCGAGCCGCCCGCTTCGATGGCCTCGTTCAAAACGTCCCTGATGGCCGCGACGAGCCTTTTGAGGCGCTCGAACGACACTGAGCCCGCCGCTCGCCTCGGGTGGATGCCGGCCCGGTACAGCGCCTCGCACACGTAGATATTGCCGAGGCCGGCAACGATCCTCTGGTCGCCGAGCAGCAGCTTGATCGCCGCCGTCCGGCCGCGAAGGCGTTGGCGGAGCTCGCGGGCATCCAGCTCGAACGGTTCGGGCCCAAGCGCCTTGAACGGCGGCCACTGGTCGAGCTCATCGGTGGGAACAAGGTCCACCGACCCGAAACGTCTCGGATCGTTGAGGGCGAGCCGCCTTCCCTCGTCCGTCTCGAGCAGCAGATGGTCGTGCTTTTCGAGGGTCGCGTGATCGATCCGCCAGCTTCCCGACATGCCCAGGTGGAAGATCATCGTGTCGCTTCGGTCGGTGTGGATG
>DASVXR010000235.1:0-1908 GCA_036392595.1 Sphingomicrobium sp. | reverse complement strand
TGCCAGCCCGGAGGCGCGAGGTCGTCCGGGTGAACCGTGCCGGCAGTCCCGGCGACTGCGGTCCGCACCCACTTCACGCATTAAAATATGCTATATTTTCGTTACCGAAACAATAACAAAGCGCAAATTAACCGTGCGTTTTCAGGAACCTGTCGATCTCGCGGACGACGTCTTTGGCCGCGTGCCTCGACATTCCGAAGGCCATGTGCGTGCAATCGAGCTCGACCGCCTCGTCGCGCTCGTGCTCAAGACCGCGCGCGGCACGGGGGGCGATCAGGCCATCCCTTCGCGACCAGAGCGCGAGATGCGGCACTGGCGGCTTGTCGGTAATCCGAGGGATCGGCGGGTCGTCCACCTTGTGCCGGGCGATCAGCTCATAGATCCGCCACACGTTGTTCTGCTTAGCATCGCCGGAAAATGGCGACCCGAGCGTCACGACCGCGAGCACGCGCTCGGGGACGGCACGTCCCAGCTCCCGCGCGAAGAGCCCGCCGAGGCTCCATCCGACGACGAGGATCGGCTCGTGATGGCCGATTGCGTCCAGCCTTTGCCTGAGCCGGTCCACGGTGTCCGCGCGAACGCCGAGGTTCAGCCCCATCTCCCAGCCGTGGACTCGCCAGCCCGCATCTGCCAGCGCCCTGCGCAACGGCTCCGTGGTACGGTCGTGAGCGACGAAGCCGGGGATGACGAGTGCCGGGGGACCGTCGGCAGGACCTAATGTCCTGGTCGAGCCGAAGATCCGCAACATCCGCGGCAGCAGCCACTGCGCTTCCCCCAGGCGCAGCCGAAGCGAGGGCGGGCGATCGTCGCCTTCCCACTTCGTCTTAGAGATATTCGGCCCCCATCAGCTCCTGCAGCGCCTTGGGCAGTCTGACCCGCCCGTCCTCCGTCTGGTGGTTCTCGAGCAGTGGCACCAGGATGCGTGGTGAGGCGAGCGCGGTATTGTTCAGCGTGTGCGCGAACCGAACTTTCCCGTCGCTGCCGCGGTAGCGGATGTTCGCCCGCCGCGCCTGCCAGTCGTGCAGGGTCGAGCAGCTGTGGGTCTCGCGATACTTGCCCAGAGAGGGCACCCAGCTCTCGATGTCGTTCATCCGATATTTTCCGAGGCCCATGTCGCCGGTCGACGTCTCGATCACCTGGTAGGGAATCTCCATCGCCTGCAGCAGCTCCTCGGCGAGATCGAGAAGCGTCGCGTGCCACTTGGCCGACTGGTCCTCGTCCGCCTCGCAGATCACGTACTGCTCGACCTTCACGAACTGGTGGACTCGCAGCAGCCCGCGAACGTCCTTCCCCGCGCTCCCCGCCTCGCGCCGGAAGCAGGGCGAATAGCCGGCGTAGAGTACCGGCAGCCGGTCCGCCTCGATGATCTCGCCCGAATGGAGCGAGGTCAGGACGACCTCCGCCGTCCCGGCGAGCCACAGCTCGTCGTTGGGAAGCTCGTACGTCTCTTCCTTGTGGCCCGGGAACTGGCCCTGGTTGAGGAAGGCCTGCTCGCGCGCGATCGCCGGCACCGTGATCGGCGAGAAGCCCGCGCCCGCGATCCGGTCCATCGCCCAGGCCATCAGCTTCATCTCGAGGAGCGCCAGCCGCCCCTTCAGGCAATAGGTGCGCGAGCCCGACACCTGCGTCACCCGCGACAGGTCGGCCCAGTCGTTCTTCTCGATCAGCGCCACATGGTCGAGCGGCTCGAAGCCGAACTTCGGCGGTTCGCCGACCTTGCGGATAACCTCATTGTGAGTCTCGTCCGGCCCGACGGGCGCGCCTTCGTACGGAATGCCGGGAAGCTGCAGCAGCAGCACCTTCAGCGCCTCTTCCTCGCCGGCGAGCTGCGCTTCGAGCGTGCTGACCCTGGCGCCCGCTTCCTTGGCCTTCTTGCCGAGCTCGGCCTTTTCCTCCGGCGCAGCTTTC
>DASVXR010000234.1:0-5863 GCA_036392595.1 Sphingomicrobium sp. | reverse complement strand
CTATATCGGCAGTCATGCCGTCCTCGCCCTCAGGGACGCTGGCTGGCCTGTTGCCGTGATCGACGATCTCTCAACCGGCACTCGCGAGGTCGTTCCGGAGGACGTGCCCTTCTACCACGGCTCGATCGCCGAGCGGGTGCTCGTCGACAGCATCATCGACGAGCGGAAGATCGGCGCGATCATGCACTTCGCGGGCTCGATCGTGGTTCCGGAATCGGTCGAGAAGCCGCTCGATTATTATCGCAACAACACCGTCGCGAGCCATTCGCTGGTGAGTGCCGCGGTCGCCGCCGGGGTGAAGCACATCCTCTTTTCCTCGACGGCCGCGGTCTACGGAGCGCCTGAGCGAGTGCCGATCTCCGAAGGCGATCCGACGCTGCCGATCAATCCTTACGGCGCGTCGAAGCTGATGACCGAGCGGATGCTCGCCGACTCCTCGGCGGCCTATCCGCTCAACTACGGCGCGCTTCGCTATTTCAACGTCGCCGGAGCCGACCCCGACGGCCGCACGGGGCAGATCGGCAAGGGCTCGACCCATCTCATCAAGGTCGCGGTCGAAGCCGCGGTGGGGAAGCGCGACCATGTGTCGGTTTACGGCACCGACTATCCGACTTCCGACGGAACCTGCATTCGCGATTATATCCACGTCAGCGACCTCGCCGCCGCGCATGTCGCGGCCCTGGAGAAGCTGATTGCGGAGCCGCGGCAGAACCTGGTCCTGAACTGCGGCTACGGACGCGGGCTGTCGGTGCTCGAGGTGCTGGACGCCGTGGACAAGGCCAACGGAACTCCGCTGAGGCGCGAGATGGAAAGCCGCCGCGCCGGCGATCCGCCAATGCTCGTGTCGGCGAACGCCCGGATCCTGGAGACGCTCGACTGGCGCCCGCGATTTGACGACATTGACGTGATCGTTCGCGACGCGCTCGCCTGGGAGCGCAAGCTGCTGGAACATGCCGCCGCCTGAGCATGTCCTGACGATCGACGAGGGAACGACCTCGACTCGGGCGATCCTGTTCGATTCGAATGCGAGGCCGGTGGCGAAGGCGCAGCGGGAGCTGAGCCAGCATTATCCCCAGCCGGGCTGGGTCGAGCATGACCCGGAAGAGATCTGGCGAAGCGTCCTTTCGACGGTGCGGGAAGCGACCGCAGCCATCGAGCCGTCGCGCATCGCCGGCATCGGGATCACGAACCAGCGCGAGACGGCGGTGGTGTGGGACCGCTCGACGGGAGAGCCGATCCACAACGCGATCGTCTGGCAGGACCGGCGGACGGCCGAGAGCTGCGCGCGATTGAAGGCGGACGGCGCGGAGCCGTTGGTGAGCCGCAAGACGGGCTTGCTGCTCGACCCTTATTTCTCCGCGACCAAGGTCGCGTGGATTCTCGACAATGTCGCGGGGGCTCGGGCGCGCGCGGAGAAAGGGGAGCTCGCTTTCGGGACCATCGACTGCTTTCTCCTGTGGCGGCTGACCGGCGGAGCGGTGCACGTGACGGACGTCACGAACGCAAGCCGGACAATGCTGTTCGACATTCGCGAGCAACGCTGGGACACGGAGCTCTGCCGGCTGTTCAACGTGCCCGAGGCGCTGCTGCCGGAGGTGCGCGGCAACAGCGAACTGTTCGGAACTACGGCGCCTGGGCTGTTCGAGACCCAGCTGCCGATCGCCGGGATGGCGGGCGACCAGCAGGCGGCGCTGTTCGGCCAGCGCTGTTTCGAGCCGGGCATGGTCAAGTCGACTTATGGCACGGGCTGCTTCATGCTGCTGAACACGGGCGAGGAGGCGGTGCAGTCGAAGAACCGGCTGCTGACCACGCCTGCCTACCGGCTCGACGGCGTAACGCATTACGCGCTCGAAGGGTCGATCTTCGTGGCGGGCGCTGCGATCAAGTGGCTGCGCGACGGCCTCGGAGTCATTGCCGACGCTTCCGAGACCGACAGCATGGCGACGCGAGTTCCCGACAGCCACGGCGTTTATATGGTTCCGGCCTTCGTCGGCATGGGAGCGCCTTACTGGGAGCCCGATGCGCGGGGGGCGATCTTCGGGCTGACGCTCGGAGCGACCGGAGCGCATCTCGCTAGGGCGGCGCTGGAGGCGGTCGCCTATCAAACGCTCGACCTCGCGCAGGCGATGGTCGCGGATGGAGGCGCGCGACCGCAGTCGATCCGCGTCGATGGAGGCATGGCGGCAAACGATTGGCTCTGCCAGTTCCTCGCCGACATTCTCGAGGTGCGTGTCGAGCGGCCGAACAATCTCGAGACCACCGCGGTCGGCGCGGCCTTTCACGCCGGCCTCGCGACAGGCGTCTGGTCCGGGCTTGAGGGGCTCCCCGACACCTGCGCGGAGGCGCGCCGTTTCGAGCCGCGCATGGGAGCGGCCGAACGGCAGCGGCTGATCGCCGGATGGAAGGACGCGGTGCGCCGGACTCTGCCCTAGCAACCGTTCTTGACTTGAAAGCCGCCGCTCTCTAGGTGAGCCGCCGGTTTTTGGACCTTTTCCAACAACGTAAGAGACAGAACGAGGCAGGCGCCCGGCCATGAAGATTCGCAATTCACTCAAGTCGCTCAAATCGCGCCACCGGGACTGCCGCGTGATCCGTCGCCGCGGCCGGACTTACGTCATCAACAAGACGAACCGGCGGTTCAAGGCGAGGCAGGGCTAAGCCCTGAGCGATCGGCAGGGGAGCGGCGTCAGGGCGCTCCTCCGCGACTATCGACATTTCGCCGGCAAACGCCTCTGGGCGGCGCTCGTGCTGATGATCCTCGGCGCGCTTGCCGAGGGATTCGGAATATTGATGCTCGTGCCGCTCGCGACCTTCGCGGTTGGCGGCGCCGGCGCAAGCGGGCCGCTCGCCAGCCTTGCCGGAGTTGCGAGCATGCTTCCGCCGGGCGAGCGGGTGCTGCTCGCGCTCAGCCTATTCGTCGCAGCCATGGCGATCCGCTCGGCGCTCGTTTACGCGCGCGACATCCTGCTCGGGCGGTTGCAGGCCGGCTACGAGGCTTCGCTTCGCCTCCGGTCGGCCGCGACCCTCGCCCGCCGCGGCTGGACCTTTGCATCGCGCATCGGCCAGGCGGGCATGCAATCGCTGCTGCTCACCGATGTCCCGCGCTCGTCCATGACGATGGCGCAGGCGCAGCTGTTCGCCGTCGGGGCAGCGATGCTCATCGTTCAGCTGGTGCTCGCCGCGATGCTTTCGCCGGCGCTCACTGCCGTGGCGCTGGCGATCCTAATCTTCGGCTCCGTCACGTCGCTCGGGTGGATCCGCCGCGGGGTGCAGAGCGGAATCGCCTTCGTCGAGCGCGCTGAGGAAAGCACGGGCTCGGGGTTCAGGCTGCACGCTGCGTTGAAGGCAGCGCTGGCGCAGGGGACGGTCCCGCAATTCCTCGCCGAATATGGCGCGAGCCTCGCCGGCGCGAAGGAGGAGACCGTCCGCTACGCGCGCAACGTGGCGGCCGCGCGGTCGATCGCCTTCCTCGGAAGCGCGCTTGCGGCAGCGCTGCTTTTCTTCATCGGCTATTGGCTGCTGGCGCTGCCTTTCCCGGTGCTGGTCGCCAGCCTGGTCCTGTTCGCGAGAACGGCCGTGCCCGCGCAGCAGCTGCAATCCTCGGCTCAGACCATTGCGGCTTTCGCGCCGTCGTTCGCGGCGATCGAGCGTCGTTTGGGCAAGCTGCACGACGTACCCCTGGCGGAGGCGCCGCCGCAGCGGCTGGACTGGAGCGAGCTTGCGCTCGACCGGGCAGCCTATGAGCACCAGCCCGGCCTCGGCCTCGCCGGTGCATCGCTGCGACTGGGCCGCGGCGAGTGGATGGGTATTGCCGGGCCGTCAGGCGCCGGGAAGACGACGCTGATCGACCTTGTCGCGGGGCTGCTGGAGCCGGGCTCCGGCCGTGTCACCGTCGACGCCCGCAGCCTGGAGGGCGAACTGCTCGACCGCTGGCGGGCGGGCATTGCCTATGTCGGTCAGGAAGGGTCGGTGTTCGACGATAGCGTTCGAGGGAACCTAGTCGCGGACAGTGAGGCAGCGAGTGACGACGAGCTGTGGAATGCACTCGAGCAGGTCGGGCTCGCAGGCCGAATCCGGGCCTTGCGCGGCGGCCTAGACGAGCGCGTCGGCGATCGGGGCAGCAGCCTGTCGGGCGGCGAGAGGCAGCGGCTGGTCATCGCCCGCGCGCTGATGCGCAAGCCGACACTGCTGCTGCTCGACGAAGCGACGTCGGCGCTCGATGCAGAGAGCGAGGCGGCGCTCCTCGGCCAGCTCCGCTCGCTTCAGCCGAGGCCCGCGGCAATGGTCGTCGCTCACCGCGATTCGACGCTTGCTCATTGCGATTCGGTCGTGACGGTCCAACATGGAATGGCGGAGCAATCCGGCGGACGGATGGATTTGGCCTGACGAAGTGCGTCAGGGCCGGTTCACCTCATCCGGACTAGAAGGGACGATAAGGAGTCGTGTGACCATGCGAGTTGGAAGAAAAATCCTGGTGCTTGGCGGTATCGCGCTGATCGCGGCCGGCCTCGGCGCGAGCATGGCCTCGGCGCAGGCTCAGACCCAGCAGACGCCCAAGGGCTGGAGCTACGAGATCAAGGACGGCAAGCGCGTCCCCAAGGGCAACCGGGTGACCAATCCGGACGGAAGCTGGCGCGAGACGATCAAGCAGGGCAATTGCGTCACCATCAAGGAAATGTCGGCGCAGGGCGAGTATAAGGAAACTCGCCAATGCAACCCCAGCTGACGCTCTACAGCTGACCCATTGTTGGCCTGACGAAGGCGGTTGATCCGCCTGGTAGCGGCACCGGCGCGTAGCCGTGAGACCAAGCCCAGGTGGCGAGCGGCGCATCCATTCCGTTGGGGAAGAGCGGCGGCCAGGGCTTGGCCTCGCGGCCGGTCACGATGACAGCGGGCGGCTGCGCCCTAAACGCTCCATCGATCCGCTGCCAGTTCGGGCTGAAGCCGAGGCGCAGCGACAGAGCGCTGAGGCCCCCGTAGGTTCGGTACAGGAACGGACCGGTGACAAACCCTTTCCCGATATTCGTATCGGAGCCGGCGAAGGCTTCGGGTGACAGCGTGGCGATTGGGCGGCCGGCTGCGAGCCGCGCCACCTCCCGCCCCTGTTCGACCGCGAAAACGAGGTCGCTCCCGCCCCGCTTGATCGTCCTCACCGTATGGACGGCGGTGTAGACGAGTCCGCCGATGGACCCGAGGACCACCAGCAACAATAGGACCGGGTACCAGCGCTGGCGCGGGCCATCGATCGCCAGCGCGAAGCGCGCGTAGAGCGGCGGAAGGAGCGGCACCAGATATTGGGTGAAGGGCGGCTCGGGCATGTAGGCGCCGATCAGTCCGCCGACGATCATCAGATCGAGGAGCAGGCGGCCGTCGGTTCGTCTTCGGTCCAGTGCCGCCGCAGCGAGCGCGAACGGGATCGGTCCTTCGAAGGCAAGCTCCGCCAGGTTGATGATGCGGTTGAGGGGATTGAGGTCGGACGCGTGGCCGACCGCCTTCCACCATTGCTGCGGGGCTTGCAGGCTGTAGGTGAAGACCCCGAAGCGGAAATTCTCCGGCGCGGCGAGCGCGAAGATAGCGATCGGCAGGAGGCCCGCCAGCGCTCCCAACGCGAAGGCGATCACGCTTTTTATGCCCAAGCGGCGCGCGCGCAGGAGCACGAAAAGACCGGCCCCAGCGGCGGGAACGGCCGCATTGATCTTCGCCGACACGGCGAGGCCGAGCAGCAGGCCCGCCATTGCGAGCGCACGCGAGTTAGTCTCCCGGTCAGCCGCTCGAAGGAGCGCGACGATCGCTCCGGCAAGCAGCATCATCGGCAGCGCGTCATTGCGCGCGAGCGAACTCGCCAGGAGGAAGGCCTCGGTGC
>DASVXR010000233.1:0-3813 GCA_036392595.1 Sphingomicrobium sp. | reverse complement strand
CGGGGCCCCAGCCTTCGCTGGGGCGACGACTAATAGATCACCACGCTCCGGATGCTCTCCCCCGCGTGCATCAGGTCGAAGGCCTTGTTGATGTCGTCGAGCGGCATCGTATGGGTGATGAGCGGGTCGATCTCGATCCGGCCGTCCATGTACCAGTCGACGATCTTTGGAACGTCGGTGCGGCCCTTGGCCCCGCCGAACGCAGTGCCGCGCCAGTTGCGGCCGGTGACGAGCTGGAACGGTCGCGTGGCGATCTCCTTGCCCGCTTCGGCGACGCCGATGATGACGCTCGTGCCCCAGCCGCGGTGGCAGCATTCCAGGGCCGTGCGCATCACTTCCGTGTTGCCGGTCGCGTCGAACGTATAGTCGGCGCCGCCGTCGGTGAGCTTCAGCACTTCCTCGATGATCTGGCCGCGGTCCTTGTTCCGGGCGTCGATGAAGTCGGTCATGCCGAACTTGCGGCCCCACTCCTCGCGGTCGGGGTTGATGTCGACTCCGACGATCCGGTTCGCGCCGACGAGCTTCGCGCCCTGGATGACGTTGAGCCCGATCCCGCCGAGACCGAAGACGACGACGTTCGAGCCCGGCTCGACCTTCGCCGTGTTCACCACGGCGCCGACGCCCGTCGTCACTCCGCAGCCGATGTAGCAGCTGGTCTTGAAGGGCGCGTCCTCGCGGATCTTGGCGACTGCGATCTCCGGCAGGACCGTGAAGTTCGAGAAGGTGGAGCAGCCCATGTAATGGTAGATGGTCTCGCCCTTGTAGCTGAAGCGGCTGGTGCCGTCGGGCATCAGGCCCTTGCCCTGGGTCGCCCGGATCGCGGTGCAGAGGTTGGTCTTGCCGCTGAGGCACGACTTACACTGGCGGCATTCGGGCGTGTACAGCGGGATGACGTGGTCGCCCTCCTTCACGCTGGTGACGCCAGGACCGACCTCGCGCACGACGCCAGCCCCCTCGTGACCGAGAATCGAGGGGAAGATGCCCTCGCTGTCGAAACCGTCGAGCGTGTAGGCATCGGTGTGGCAGATGCCCGTCGCCATGATCTCGACCAGCACCTCGCCCGCTTTCGGTTCGTCAAGGTCCACCTCGACGATCTCGAGCGGCTGCTTGGCGGCGAAGGCAACGGCGGCGCGGGTCTTCATCTGAGTCGTTCCCCCAACAGTTCGGGCGCTGCCCTATGCCTCGGCAACAACCGCCACAAGCCTTCCGTCACGACTTGAGGAAGCGGCGGATCCAGTCGGCAACGCGCGCGCTGTCGTTCGGCGCGTCCAGCGAGGCGATCGCGGCGTAGGGATCGGGCACGATGTCGTAGCGCTCGGCGATGAGCGCCTTGGCGAAATCGGGCGAGAATTCCGGATGGAACTGGAAGGAGATCGAAGGGCGGTCCCTCCAGGCGAGCGCGGCAAAAGGCGTGAAGTCCGACGCGGCCACCACCTCCGTGCCCGGCGGCTGGACCACGACCTGGTCCTGGTGCGAGGCAGGCGCGGCGATCGCCATCTCACCGTCCATCCAGGGTTCGCGGCGGACAATGGAATAGCGGTGGAGGCCCGCGCCCCAGCCCTTGTCGGACTTCTCGACGCGGCCGCCGAGAGCTTCGGACATCGCCTGGTGGCCGAAACAGACTCCGACCATCTTCGCTTGCCCAGCGGAGCGGATGAACCCGAGCAGGGGTTCGATCCAGGGAAGCGGATCGTAGACGCCGGCGGGCGAGCCGGTGATCAGATAGGCGCGGTGCGCCGTTGGATCGGCTGGCAGCTCCCCGGCCTGGACGTCGAAGCTCTCGATGTCGAACTCGGGGCCGAGCATCCGGGCGAACATCGCCGGATAGCTTCCGAACCTGCTCTGGAGGTCGCCGGGCGGATGGCCGGTCTCGAGTATTGCAAGCTTCATGGCCCGCGCCTTGCCACTGCTGTGCCCTTGGGCCAATGCGGAATCGATGGAAGGCAAGTGGCTCGAGGGGCGTCACGCGCTGATCACCGGCGGCGGCACCGGGATTGGAGCCGCGGCGGCCGCTCATCTTCACTCGGCGGGAGGCAGGGTTTCCTTGCTGGGCCGCAGGATGGAGCCGCTTCAGGAGGCAGCCAAGCGCCTTAAGGGCTATGCCGTTTCCTGCGACGTGACCCAGCCGGATCAGATCGCCAAGGCCTTCGATGAGGCGCGCACGGTCAACGGCCCGATCGAGATGCTCATCGTCAACGCCGGGATCGCCGAGAGCGCGCCCTTCCACAAGATGACGCGGGAGAGCTGGGACCGGATCGTCGGCACCAACCTCACCGCGGCTTTCGAATGTGCGCGCGCTGCGATCGGCGACCTGCTCCAGAGCCAGAACGGCCGCCTGGTGTTCGTTGCTTCCGTGGCGAGCCTGCGGGGCGTTCCTTATGCCGCGCATTATGCGGCGTCGAAGCACGGGCTCCTCGGCCTCACGCGCAGCCTCGCGGCCGAATATGCCAAGACCAACCTCACGGTGAACGCCGTCTGCCCCGGCTATGTCGACACGCCGATGACGGACCAGTCGATCGCCCGCGTGTCGGAGATCACCGGCCGCAGTGAGGAGCAGTCCCGCTCCGCCATCACCAACATGAATGCGAGCGGGCGCCTCGTGGATCCGGACGGGATCGCGACGATGATCCTGACGCTGTGCCTCCCGCAAAGCCGCGACATCAACGGCGCAGCGGTGACCATCGACGGAGGCACGAGCGCGTGAGCTTCGACCCGGCGTCGTTCCAGCCGAAGCATTTCCTGTGGGAGTTCAGGGACGGCATCGCCACCGTCACGCTCAACCGGCCCGAGCGGAAGAACCCGCTGACCTTCGAAAGCTATGACGAGCTGCGGGATACGTTCCGTGACCTCGACACCTGCCGCGAAGTGAAGGTGGTCGTCATCCGCGGCGCGGGCGGGAATTTCTGCTCGGGCGGCGACGTTCACGAGATCATCGGGCCTCTGACGAAGATGGATCGCTCCGGCCTGCTCAATTTTACCCGAATGACCGGCGACCTGGTCCGGGCGATGCGCGCCTGCCCCCAGCCGATCGTCGCCGCCGTCGAGGGCGTTTGCGCCGGCGCGGGAGCGATCATGGCGATGGCAAGCGACATCCGCTTCGGCCAGCCGGGAGCGAAGACGGCGTTCCTCTTCAGCCGGGTCGGTCTTAGCGGAGCCGACATGGGGGCCTGCGCGATCCTGCCGCGGATCATCGGCCACGGGCGTGCGGCCGAGCTGCTTTTCACCGGCCGCAACATGACCGCGGAGGAGGGCCTCGCCTGGGGTTTCTTCAACCGCATCGTCGAGGACGTCCAGGCGGAGGCATTCGCGCTCGCGGGGGAGCTGGCGAAAGGCCCGAGCCTCGCCCACGCCGTGACCAAGAAGCAGCTCGATGCCGAGTGGCACGTGTCGATCGAGGAAGCGATCGAGCTGGAAGCCCAGGCCCAGGCGCGCTGCATGGAGACCAACGACTTCAGGCGCGCCTATGAGGCTTTCGCGGCGAAGCGGACTCCGGAGTTCCAGGGTGACTGACCTTTCCTGGCCCTTCTTCGAGGAGCGCCACCGCGAGCTGGCGCGCAACCTCGAAGATTGGTGCTCGGACAATCTAACCGGCCGCTACGCGGAGGACCTAGACAGCGAATGCCGGGCGCTGGTGCGCGAGCTGGGCGCGGCCGGTTTCCTGAAGCTCACCGTCGCCGACGCGAAGAACCGGCCGGACGTGCGCAGCCTGGCGCTGGCGCGCGAGACGCTGGCTTATCACTCGGCGCTCGCCGACTTCGCCTTCGCGATGCAGGGGCTCGGGTCCGGGGCGATATCGCTGTTCGGTACAGTCGA
>DASVXR010000232.1:0-5118 GCA_036392595.1 Sphingomicrobium sp. | reverse complement strand
ACTTCTGGCGGCTGCAGGCGGTGGACAAATGGTTTGCCGCCCGTCCGCTCACCGTTCCGACGATGCTCGAGGTCGGCCAGTGGGACCAGGAGGACAGCTATGGCGCGCCGGCGGTCTACCGGGCGCTCAAGAGCCGCTACGAGGGCAGCGACCTCCTGCACCTGGTGATCGGCCCCTGGCGCCATTCCGGCGCCAATCACTACGGCTACGAGCTTGGCGACCTGACCTTCACGGGCGACACGGCGGCCGAGTGGCGGACCAAATATATGAAGCCGTTCCTCGACCATTATCTCAAGGGCACGGCGGACCCGCACACGCCGCCCGTGATCACATACGCGACGGGCGGGAACCGATGGGACGAAAGCCCCCGCTGGCCGATGGGAACGCCGACGCCGCTTTACCTTAGCGCGGATAACACGGCGGCATTCGCAAAGCCGGCTGCATCAGGCCATAACGATTATCTGTCCGATCCCGCAAACCCCGTCCCCTTCCTGCCGCGGCCGATCAACATGGCCGACAGCGAGCAGTGGCACAGCTGGCTGGTGCGCGATCAACGATTCGTCGACGGGCGGCCGGACGTGATCAGCTACACGACCGCTCCGCTAGCGGCGCCGGTGCACATCATGGGTCCGCCGCAGGTCGACCTGTTCGCGGCGACTAGCGGCACCGACAGCGATTGGGTGGTGAAGCTGATCGACGTCTATCCCAACGACATTCCGGAGGAGCGGTCGCAAGGCGCGAAGCCGAGCATGGCCGGCTTCGAGCTGCCGATCGGGATCGACATCTTCCGCGGCCGCTACGTCCATGACCTTGCCAATCCGGCGGCGCTTCAGCCGGGCAAGGTCGAGGAATATCGCTTCGGGCTGCCGAACGTCGATCACGTGTTCCTTCCCGGCCACCGCATCATGGTACAGGTCCAGTCGAGCCTCTTCCCGCTCTACGACCGAAACCCGCAGACCTTCGTCCCGAACATCTTCAACGCGAAGGCGGGCGATTACCGGAAGGCGACACAAAGCATCTTCTACGGCGGCCAGTCGGCGAGCGCAGTGCTGTTGCCGGTAGTCGCTAACTGAGCGCTTCGGCTTGCTCCCGAACACCGCTGGTGACGCGGTGGCCGATGGCGACCTTGAAGACGACAAACGCGACTAGTCCGAACGCGGCGCTGGCGACGTGGATCAGCCAGAAGGTCGTGGTCGGCAAGCTCGAGTAGAGCCCGCCCACATATCCGACGACGGCGTTAGCGATGAAGAAGGACAGGTAATAAAGGCCGATCACCGTGGCAGTGATCTGCTTGGGCGAGATCTTCGAGAAGAGCGCGAGGCTGATCGGAAGCGTGTGCGCGAAGCCGATGCTGTTCATCACCTCGAACATCATCGGCCAGAAAAGGCTGATCTTGCCGCCATGCGGCTGAGTGAGCGCAGCCATGAACAGGCAGAGGCCGCCGCCCACGGTGAAGGCGCTGCCGATGATGAT
Source organism: Sphingomicrobium sp. (assembly GCA_036392595.1). Classification (GTDB taxonomy): domain Bacteria; phylum Pseudomonadota; class Alphaproteobacteria; order Sphingomonadales; family Sphingomonadaceae; genus Sphingomicrobium. The sequence continues at coordinate 3,645 of DASVXR010000232.1, read as the reverse complement.
CTTGCTGATCTCGTCGGGCTCGCGGCGCTTCGTGCCCCACCATTTCCAGAAGGCGGCGACGGCGACCAGCATGGTGAAGCTCACCGCCGCATCCACCGTGATCAGCCAGCTGCTGGTATTGTTGAGCAGCCGCAGATCGAACTGCTGGTCGCCCCAGACGAGATAGGCGTTGAAGATTTCCTGGTTGGTCAGGAGCGCCACGGCCAGCACCGGGATCAGGATCAGGAGGTAGACGACGCACATCCAGTCGTCGCGCGTGAGCCGCTCGCGGACAACGGGTTCGCTCGCCTGGGCAGGCGCTTTCTCCGCCGCGAGATATTTCCTGCCGGACAGATAGATGATGAGGCCGAGCACCATCACCACGCCGGCGCAACCGAAGCCGTAGTGCCAGCCGACCTTCTGCCCGAGGGTCCCGGAGATCAGCGGAGCGACGATCACGCTGACGTTGATGAAGATGTAGAAAATCTGGAAGGCCATCGCGCGCCTGAGGTCGTTCGGGCCGTAGAGCGCGCCGACCTGGGTCGCGATATTGCCCTTGAAAGCGCCGACGCCGAGCAGCAGGAACAGCAGAGCGAAGACGAAGGCGGGCTCGATCGCCATCAAGAAATGGCCGATCGCCATGAGCACTCCGCCGACGATTAGCGTCTTGTTCCGGCCCAGCCACTTGTCGGCGATGATCCCGCCGAGGATCGGGGTGCCGTAAACGAGCGAAGTGTAGGTGCCGAAGATGGCGGAAGCGAGCGGCTGGCCGGAAATGCCGTGGTAGACGTGCGCCTGCAGCCATTTGAGGCCGATGACATTCTCCATCCGCCCTGGAACCAGCAGGTAATTGACCATGTAGAGCACGAGCAGCGTCTGCATGGAGTAGTAAGAAAAGCGCTCGCATCCCTCGGTGAAGCCGAGAAAGCCGAGACCCTTGGGATGCCCCAGGAAGGCGCGGTCGTCGCGGTCGACCTGCTCGAGGTCCGGAGTGGCGTCGGCAACGGTCATGTGCGCCCCCTAACGTTTCAGCGCGCGTTCGGCTGCGGCTCGAGGATCCGGCCGGCGGTTCGGCTGAAGAGGAACGCCAGGATGCCTCCGGCCACCCCGATGCCGGCGTGCAGCGCCCAGAACGCGGTCGGGCCGAGCTTCTCATAGAAGGTGCCGATCCAGCCGATGAGATTGTTCGCGACGAACAGGACGAGGAACGCCCCGCCCATCATCGTCGCGTTGATTTTCGGCGGCGCCGCCCGAGATACGAGCGCCAGGAACGGCGGCCAGAAGTACATGAAGCCGACGCCCTGAACGGCGCAGTATAGGAAGGGCCAGAGCCAGGGCACCTTGGCCGAGCCATAGGCTGCGATCGCGCCGACGAGAATGAGGTTCGCGCCCCCGCAAATGAACCCTCCGGCGCCGATTTTCCGCAGCTCCGAGGGCTCGCTCCCGGACCCGCGGCCCTGCCAACGCCACAGCGCGAACAGCAGCGGCAGGGAAATGATGCTGAACAGGGGATCGATCGACTGGAACCAGGGGATCGGCACTGCAAAGGCGCCTGCGGACATGTCGGCGTGCTGCTCCAGCCAGACAGGGAGAACGTTCGCGAGCTGGTAGTAAGCGATGTGCGGGAGAATCGTGATCAGCATGACGACAAGCAGGGCGGCGACGATCTTGCGATCGTCAGCGGTCATGGACATCGCGGCCAGGGTCTTCCGCTCCACCCGGGCCGGAAGATAGCGATAGCCGCTGAGATAGGTGGCGACGCCGCCAAGCATGAACAGCGCCGCCGCGCCAAAGCCGACATGCCAGCCGTACCGCTCGCCCAGGAATCCGCAGAGGAGCGGGCCCGCAACGGCGCCGAAGTTGATCCCGGTGCTGAAAATCGCAAAACCGCGAGTCCGGCGCTCCTCGTCCTCGACTGGATAGAGTCCGCCGACCTGGGCGGAAATATTGCCCTTGAGCAGCCCGGACCCGATGATCAGAAGCAGGAGCGCGAGGAGGAAGCTCTGGTCGAACGCCATGGCGAGGTGCCCGCCGCTCATCGACAGCCCGCCGATTACGACGGCATTGCGCTGGCCGATCCGGTCGCCGAGCCAGCCGCCGATCACCGGCGTGAAATAGACAAAGCCCGAATAGAGACCGAAGATCTGGGAGGCGAGCGCCTGCGTGGAAAGCGGGCCGAAGGTGCCTTCGATCATGGCGCGGAACGCCGCGAAGCCCGCGACATGCTCCACGTGGCCGGGCAGCAGCAGCTGGTTGACCATGTAGAGGACGAGGAGCGCGCTCATTCCGTAATAGGAGAAGCGCTCCCAGGCTTCGGTGAACGCGAGATAGGCTAGCCCTTTGGGGTGCCCCAAGAAGCTGCCCTCGGAGGTGTGCTCATTCGAACCCTCAGCGGCTGCCGCTGCCGTGCTCAATCAGTCCCCTCCCCCCGTACGCGGATCACTCCTGAGGCGGAGTATATTGCTCGGCCTGCTGCTTGCGCTGCTCGCGCGCCTGCTTGATCACCTGGGCAAGGCAGCCCGTGTAGCCACCGGGGCCAACCGGCGAGCAGCTGTTGATCCCGGTATTGCCAACCGTCTCCAGCACCTTGGACTTGTTCGCCCAGGACTCCCCGGCCTGGGGCGGGCCGCTCGGGCGGTACTTGGGCGGGATCCGGTAGCGTTCCGACTCCGGCCTGCGCGCGCAGACCACGACCTGGTCCTCGGTCGAGCGCGGACAGGGGTCGTCGCCATAGACGATTATCTCCGCCACGTTGCTCTGCGCCGCCGCGGGCGTCGGAAGAGCCGCATAGCCGCCGGCGACCGCCAGGGCCGCGGCGCTCATCGCTATCGTCAGTCTGCTCATCGTCGTCTCCACAGGACTCAAGCGGGCGAGCCTCGATTCGAGTTCCTCAAATACGCTTCGACAGCTCGATTGCCACCCTGCATCCGGCACGGATCGCCGCCGTCAGTATGGGATAGCCGAACGCGTTGGTTGCGCCGGCGGAACGGGCCGTGTCGCGATGCTCGAGCTCCTCGGCGCGAAATTCCTCGATGTCGGCTGAAAATTCGGGGTCGTCGTCGCCGAGCTCGGCGAGCTGCTCGCGATAATGTTTGTCGATCTCGGTCTCGACGGCGTCCGTGCAGGCGAGCGCGGCTTCTTCCGACATGAGCGCGGTCGCCGCTCCGAGCGCGAACCCGGCCACGTTCCACAAGGGCTGAAGCGCGGTCGGCCGAACCCGCCGGGCGGCCATGAGCTTGTCGAAGCGGTCGAGGTGACGCTGCTCCTGGGCCGCCATCCGCGAAATCAGCTTTGCCTCGGGGCAGTTGCGACGAAGGATCGCCAGCTGGCCCGCGTAGATTCGCGTCGCTCCATATTCGCCGGCCTGGTCGACGCGCAGCATCGAGGCCGTGTCCGGGCGGCGGTCGCCGGGACGCCAGCTGGTCACCGGGGCGAATCCTTCAGCGTCAGAAAGGCGATGAGCGAGGCGCCGCTCAGCGACAGGATCGCATTCCACCCCGCCATGGAGATGCCGAGGAAGCGGAACTGGACCTCGTCGCAGCGGATGAGCGGCGCATGAGTGATCTGCTTCAGCAGGTCCGCCGTGCTGCCCTTGGCGAGCGCGGTGCATTGGGTGAAGCCTTCGAAAATCTTCGCTTCGACACCCGCGTGATAGACGCCGATCGC
>DASVXR010000231.1:0-7368 GCA_036392595.1 Sphingomicrobium sp. | reverse complement strand
GCCCCTCTGCAGTAGCTCTTCCGGCGCAAGGCCCGCATAAGGATCCTCGGGAGCTTCGCGCGCCATCGCCAGGCAGCGCTCGACGAGCACGCCGAGCGCATCCTCGGACAGATCGGACGAGGAGACGGTCGCGGAGCGCTGGCCGACGAACAGCCTCAGGCCGATTTGCTCCCCTTCCGATCGGCTGACGTCCTCCAGCTCACCCATGCGCACCTGGACACCGGAGGAGCGCTCGCCTGCGTAGAGGGCATCGGCGGCCGTCGCGCCGGCGCGGATTCCGCGCTCGACGAGCGATTCGGCGGTGCCGCGTGCCTGGTCCGGGGAAAGCATGGAGGCGGCTGACTAGCGCGCGGTGAGGCCGACGACCAGCATGGCGAGGAAGACGAGAAGGCCGCAGGTCCGGTTGGAGCGGAACAGCCTCAGCGCGAGCTCGCCGTCTGTGGCGTCGGCGCGGAGCGCCTGGTTCGCCAGCTGAAGCGCCGCCGGTGCAAGCGCGACCAAGGCCATCCAGTCCGGGCGCACGCTCCAGATCGCCGCTCCCCAGAGCAGCACGGCGGCCGCGTAGAAGATTCCGATGCCGAGCGGCGCCTTCTCCCCAAGCCGGCGCGCCGAGGATTTGACGCCGACCAGCGCATCGTCCTCGATGTCCTGGATGGCATAGAGGGTGTCATAGCCGACGACCCAGGCGATGCTTCCGAACCAGAGGAGGAGCGCGGGCGAGTCGAGGCTCCCGCGAACCGCCGGCCAGCCGACCAGCGCTCCCCAGGAGAAGACGAGCCCGAGCCACGCCTGCGGCCACCAGGTGATGCGCTTCATGAACGGATAGGCGGCGACCGGTGCGATACTGACGAGCGCGAGGATCGCGGCGGTCACGTTGAGCTGAAGAAGGACCACCGCCCCGATGAGGCACAACAGGCCGATCAGCATCCACGCGCTGCGAAGCGGCACTCGCCCGCTGGCGAGCGGCCTCAGTCGGGTGCGCTCGACCCGGCCGTCGAGGTCGCGGTCGACGATGTCATTGTAGACGCAGCCTGCGCTGCGCATCGCGAAGGCGCCGAGGAACAGCCAGAGGAACAGGTCCCAGCGGCCGCCCACTCCCGCCAAGGCGACGCTCCACGCGCACGGCCAATAGAGCAGCCAGGTACCGATCGGCCGGTCGAGCCGCATCAGGCTGGCGAAGGGCCTCAGCCGCGGCGGCAGCGCGCCGATGAACCCGCGACGCTCGCTGTCCGGGACGATGTCGCCTTCGCTCCCTCCCCCCCGATGGGGGAGGGCTCGGGTGGGGGTGATTTTCGTCACGGGTTCCGTCCTACGAAATACATCACCCCACCCCAACCCCTCCCCATCGAGGGGAGGGGCAGCTAAGCAGTTCGCGATGCCCGCAACCCCCGCCTGGCCGCCGAAGAGCCTTCCGCGCCTCTTCGTGCGCGAACCGCTCGGCGAAGGGGTCGCCGTCGCGCTCGATCCGGCTCAGGCGAACTATCTCGGGAATGTGTTGCGCCTGAAGGAAGGCGCGGAGCTGCTCGTCTTCGACGGACAATCCGGCGAGTGGCTCGCCCGGATCGGGGAGGCGGGCAGGAAGCGCATGACTCTGGCGATAGAGCGGAACACGCGCGAGCCGGAGACTATTCCGGACGTCTGGCTCGCTTTCGCGCCGATCAAGCGCCAATGCACCGACCTGCTGGTGGAAAAAGCGACCGAGCTCGGAGCCGCTCGGCTCATCCCTGTCATGACGCAGCGGACCATCGCCGACCGCGTGAACCTCGAGCGGCTCGAGGCCATCGCCATCGAAGCCGCCGAGCAATGCGGGCGAACGCGCTTGCCCGACATCGAGCAGCCGAGGACTCTGAATCGCCTGCTCGAAAATCGCGACGCCTTGCGGACGCTGTATTTCGCCGACGAGAGCGGCGGCGAGTGGGCCCCGGACGCCTTCACTCCCGGATCGTCGCTTATCCTGATTGGTCCCGAAGGCGGCTTCACGAAGGAGGAGCGCGGCGCCATCCGAGCGGCGCCCAACAGCGTCGCGGTCTCTCTCGGGCCGAGGATCCTCCGCGCCGAAACGGCCGCGCTCGCCGCCCTTGCCACTTACATGGCGGTGGCGGGCGATTGGCGCTTATCGGCCGATAAAAGGGAATAGCTGGCGCGGCCCAGCGCTCGCGGCTAAGCGCCGCCGCGCATGACGCAGCGCACCGACAATGGCGACAGCCGACCGATCGAAAGCCGCGCCGACCTGCTGTCGGTGTTCGAGGGCGGCGAGAAGCCGCCGGCGGACTGGCGCATCGGCACCGAGCACGAGAAGTTCGTCTATCGCGTCGAGGACCATCGGGCGCCGAGCTACGATGAGAAAGGCGGAATTCGCGACCTGCTGATGGGCCTGGTCGAGTTCGGCTGGAAGCCGGTGATCGAGAACGGCAACGTCATCGCCTTGTCCGGCGCCGACGGGACGATCAGCCTGGAGCCCGCGGGCCAGTTCGAGCTGTCGGGAGCGCCCCTCGAGAACCTGCACCAGACCTGCGCGGAAGCGGCACGGCACCTCGGCCAGTGCAAGATGATCGGGGACCGGCTGGGCCTCGGCTTCCTTGGCCTTGGAATGTGGCCCGACAAGCGCCGGGACGAGCTTCCGGTCATGCCCAAGGGCCGCTACGCGGTCATGCTCCGCTACATGCCGACGGTCGGCAATCTCGGCCTCGATATGATGCTTCGCACCTGTACCATACAGGTTAATCTAGACTATTCGTCAGAGGCCGACATGGTGAAGAAGTTCCGCGTCGGCCTGGCCCTCCAGCCAGTGGCGACCGCCCTCTTCGCCAACTCGCCGCTGACCGAGGGGAAGGTCAACGGCTTCAAGAGCTTCCGAAGCCATATCTGGGAAGACACCGATCCCGACCGGACGGGCATGCTTCCTTTCGTCTTCGAGGATGAGTTCGGTTACGAGCGCTACTGCGACTATATGCTCGATGTGCCGATGTACTTCGTCTACCGGGACGGCAAGTATATCGACGTCGCCGGACGAAGCTTCCGCGATTTCCTCCAGGGCAGGCTGCCCGAGCTCCCCGGGGAGAAGCCGCACATCAACGACTGGACCGACCATCTCTCGACGGCCTTTCCGGAGGTGCGCCTCAAGAGCTTCCTCGAGATGCGCGGGGCCGACGGCGGCCGCTGGGGACGCATCTGCGGGCTTCCGGCGCTTTGGGTGGGACTGCTCTATGACGGCGCCGCCCTCGACGCCGCCTGGGACCTCGTCAAGCATTGGAGCATCGAGGAGCGCGAGCGGCTGCGCCACGACGTACCCAAACTCGCCCTTGATGCGTTGACCCCGGACGGACGGACGATGCGCGACTTCGCCGGAGAGGTGCTGGAAATTGCCGCTGCGGGACTCACCAACCGCGCGAGGCTCAACAGCGCCGGCGACAATGAGGGCGGCTTCCTCGACCCTCTGCGCGAAGTCGTCGCAACCGGCATCACGCCTGCCGACCGACTGCTCGACAAATTCAACAATGACTGGAATCGCGACGTACGCCGCGTCTATTCCGAATTGAGCTTCTAGGAGACCAGATTTGCGCGACATCGACACGCAGCATCGCCGTACGCTTTACCCCGACTTCCAGCCCTACGACACCGGGCGCCTCGACGTCGGCGACGGCCACAGCCTCTACTGGGAGCTCAGCGGCAATCCGGACGGCAAGCCGGTCGTCTTCCTTCACGGCGGGCCGGGCGGCGGATCCAGCCCCGAGCACCGGCGGCAGTTCAATCCGGAAAAGTACAAGATCCTCGTCTTCGACCAGCGCGGCTGCGGCAAGTCGACGCCCTATGCCAGCCTGGAGGCGAACACGACCTGGGACCTGGTCGAGGACATCGAGAAGCTGAGGACCGAGGTCGCGAAGGTCGAGAAGTGGCAGGTGTTCGGCGGCTCATGGGGCTCGACCCTCGCCATCACCTATGCCGAGAAATATCCCGAGCGCGTCACCGAGCTGGTGCTTCGCGGAATCTTCCTGTTCGACCAATATGAGGTCGACTGGCTCTACAAGGCCGGTGCTGACGCCGTATACCCCGACGGTTGGGAAGAGTTCGTGGGCATCATCCCCGAAGCCGAGCGCGGCGACCTGGTGGAGGCCTATCGCAAGCGCCTGGTCAGCGACGACCAGGCCGTGCAGCTCGAAGCGGCGAAGGCATGGAGCAAGTGGGAGGCGACCACGGTCACGCTGCTCCCGAGCGCGCACGTCGTCGACGAGTTCACGACGCCCGACAAGGCGATCGCGATCGCCCGGATCGAGAATCACTATATGGCGAACGGCGGCTGGCTCGAGGAAGGCCAGCTGCTGAAGGGCGCGCAAAAGCTGCGCGGGATTCCCGGAGTAATCGTGCAGGGTCGGCATGACTGCTGCACTCCGCCGAAGGCCGCCTGGGCGCTGCACAAGGCATGGCCGGAGGCGGAGCTCAACATCGTTCCCGACGGCGGCCATCTCTACAATGAGCCGGGCATTCTCGACGGCCTCATTCGAGCGACGGACAAGTTCGCTTCCTCCTAAGCATCTGTCGGTAACCCGACAGTTCGCATGGACAGCGCATGAAAAAGTTGTAACCCCTCGACTCGGTGGCTGCGGGGGCGCGGCCATTCGAGGGGGCACATCATGCGCAATCCTGCATCGTCGATTCCGGCGTTGGCGCTCGCCATTGCCTGCAGCTTCGCCACTCCAGCCGCCGCGCAGCCGGCCGGCGGCACGAACACCAATGCCGCTCCGCCGCCCGCCGACAAGAACCAGGGCGTCGGCGAGATCATCGTCACTGCGACGCGCCGGTTCGAGAACATCCAGAAGGTTCCCGTCTCGGTTGGGATCATCGACCAGCAGCAGCTGGACGCGATCAACTCCAGCGGCCAGGACATCCGCGGCCTTTCCGGCCGGGTCCCAAGCCTCAATATCGAAAGCTCGTTCGGACGCACCTTCCCGCGTTTCTACATCCGCGGGCTCGGCAACACCGACTTCGACCTCAACGCATCGCAGCCGGTCAGCCTGGTCTATGACGATGTCGTCCTCGAAAACCCGATCCTCAAGGGATTCCCGGCGTTCGACGTCGATCGCGTCGAAGTGCTGCGCGGTCCACAGGGCACCCTTTTCGGCCGGAACACTCCGGCGGGCATCGTGAAGTTCGACTCGGCTCGGCCCGGCAGCGGCCACAGCTACGCCCATGCGAGCTACGGCACCTATTCGACCGTTAACGCGGAAGGAGCGGCGGACGCGAAGCTTAACGAGCAGGCGGCGATCCGCCTGTCGGGACTATGGCAGCACCGCAACGACTGGATCGATAATCTCGCGGTCCCCGGCAAGCATGACCTCGACGGCTACAATGATTATGCGCTTCGCGCCCAAGTCCAGCTCAAGCCGACCGACGCTCTGAAGCTCAGGCTCGTCGGGCAGCTGCGCCACCTCAACGGCAATGCGCGAATCTTCCGCGCCAACGCGATCCGCCAGGGAACGAACGACCTGATCGGTGTCGATGGCGGCGAGTTCAGGCGCAACCAGGTGCTCCTCGACGGCATCAACTTCCAGCGGCTGCGCAACCAGAATGTCGCGGGCTCGATCGACTATGATTTTGGTCCGGCCACGCTCTATTCCATCACGAGTTACTGGCACGGCAAGCTCGAAAGCCGCGGCGACATCGACGGCGGCTTCGGTTGCGACCTGCACTTCCTTCCCTGGTGCCCACTAAACTCGGGCCCAGGCAGCATTCCGTTTGCTGCCCAGACCGAGGACGCGATCCCCGGTCTCGACCAGTTCACGCAGGAGGTCCGGGTCGCGTCCAACAATAGCGGCGGCCTCGGTTATCAGGCAGGCATCTTCTACTTGAACGAGAAGCTCGACATCCAAAGCTTCGATTTCGCAACTCCGACAGACACGGCACCCGACGCGATCGCGCTTCAGCGCCAGGTCTCGAACGCGCTCGGCGTCTTCGGCTCCGTCAATTACAAGTTCCAGGGCGGGCTCACACTGCAGGCCGGCGCACGGTGGAACCACGACAAGCGCCGGATGCGCGCATCGCGGCCGTTCGATATACGGCCGGGATTCCTCGGCTTCGGCGGACCGGTTCCAGAGGTCCAGCAGAGGGTCCACGCGGGCGTCCTCACGTGGGACGTCAGCGCGCTCCAGGAGCTCAGTCCGGACGTCAACCTCTATGCCCGCGTGGCGAGAGGCTATCGCGCACCTTCGATCCAGGGACGGCTCCTGTTTGGGCGCGACCTCTCAGTCGCCCAGGCCGAAAAGACGATCAGCTATGAGGCGGGCGTCAAGACCCTGCTGCTCGACCGAAGGCTCCGCTTCAACTTCGGCGCCTATCTGTTCAACACCAAGGACCTGCAGCTTACGGCCGTCGGCGGAGCGAACAATTTCACCTCGCTGCTCAACGCCAAGAAGGTCCGCGGAAGCGGGATCGAAGCCGAGCTGGAGGCGCGTCCTGCGCAAGGGCTCACCTTCACGACCGGCGTCAGCTACAACAAGACGAAGATCCATGACCCCAACCTGTTCGTCGCAGGTTGCGCGGCGCCTTGCACGGTGCTCAATCCAGAGCGGACGCCTGGATCGAAAATCTTCTCGATCAACGGCAATTCGCTTCCGCAGGCGCCCAAGTGGACGGTCAATTTCACGGCCGGTTACGAGCACCCCATCGGACCAGGCGACATCTATCTCTATACCGACTGGTACTATCGCTCGAAGATCCAGTTCTTCCTCTACAAGTCGGTCGAGTTCAGCGACAACCACCTGCTCGAGGGCGGCGCCCGCATCGGGTACAAGTGGGACCGCTACGACATTGCGGCGTTCGGGCGGAACATCACGAACGACAAGAGCGCGGTTTCGGGAATCGACTTCAACAACCTAACGGCGATGGTCAACGAACCGCGCATCTGGGGCGTCGAGCTCGGGGTGAAATTCTAGTCGCCGGGATGATAGACTCGCTCCGTGTGGCCCCTGAGCTCGTCGGGATAGAAATAGACGTCGCGCAGGGCTCCTGAGGCGTAGCGCTGCGCCTCGTCGTTGAAATGGGGTGAAGCGGGATTGCCGCTTTCCCCGCCCGCGGTCACGGCATTGGCGCGGACGCGCTTTCCGAACTCGACGACCGCAACGAAGCTGTTGCCGTAGTCGCCATACCAGCGCCTGGTGCCGGTCTTCGGCTCGGAGCGGATCGAGGCGAGCGAGCCGTAGCGGCCTTCGGCGAACGGCACTGGAATGCTCGGCGCTGAATCGCTGTAGGCCGGATGGATGGCCGGCGAGATGCGCTGGAAGCGGTTGATCTCGCCCCACGGAACTTGCCAGCGGCCGAAATCGCGCTGCAGATAGCCAATCGTCTCGTCCAGCATCTGGAGCTTCAGCGCCG
>DASVXR010000230.1:0-6916 GCA_036392595.1 Sphingomicrobium sp. | reverse complement strand
AAGAAGCAGCGCGAGCTGGCGAAGGCGATCAAGCGCGCCCGCCACATCGGCCTGCTTCCCTACGTCGTGAAATAAGGAGCTCGAGCCATGGAAGTCATTCTGCTTGAGCGCGTCGAGAAGCTCGGCGCCATCGGCGACGTGGTGAAGGTGAAGGACGGCTTCGCCCGCAATTACCTGCTGCCGCGCAAGAAGGCGCTCCGCGCCAACGAGGCGAACCGCAAGGTATTCGAAGCCAATCGAGCCAAGATCGAGGAAGAGAATGCCTCTCGCCGGAGCGACGCCGAGAAGGCGTCGAAGGGCGTCGAGGGCAAGACCGTCCAGCTGATCCGCCAGGCGTCCAACGTCGGCCATCTCTACGGATCGGTCAGCGCTCGCGACATCGCCGAAGCGCTGGAAGGCGTCGGAGCCAAGGTCGCCAAGAGCCAGGTCGTGCTCGACCGTCCGATCAAGGAGATCGGCGTGCACGAGGTGAAGATCGCGCTTCACCCCGAGGTCGCGGTGACCGTGAAGGTCAACGTCGCACGCTCTCCGGAAGAGGCGGACCTGCAGGCGCAGGGCGTCGACGTCCTGCAGCAGATGTTCGAGGAGGAGGCCGCCCCCGTCGTCGCTGAGGAGCTCGCTGCTGCCGAGGCCGAGGAGGCCGCTCAGCCCGAGGCTCCGGCGGCGGAGGAGGCTCCGGCCGAAGAGGGCGAAGAACAGCAGGGCTGATCCCGCTTTCCAGCTGCAAGAGAATTGGGCCGCGGACCTTCGGATCCGCGGCCTTTTTCATTTGCGCCGAGCAGTTCGTCGCAAAGTGCGTTGCGCTGACGGAACGGTTGCTCCGTCGCGCTGGTTTAATGCTGCAGAGCCTAGCGGGGGCATGTGGAGGAGTATCGCTATGGCTGACGAACGCGAACGCGACGAAGAGCAATTCGGTAAAGAGGGCCAGTCCGGCCAGCAGACGACCGGCCAGCAGGGCCAGCAGAACGAGCATGGACAGCAGGGCCAGCAGTCGGGCGGCCTCGGCTCGCAGGGCAGCGAAGGCAGCTTCGGCGGCCAGAGCAGCGGATCGCAGAGCAGCCAGCCGATCGGCGGCAATGACAGCGAAAGCGGGTCAGGCACGACCCTGAGCCAGGGCGCGGACTTCGGCGGCCAGAGCTCGAGCGGTCAGGCGCAGAGCAGCGGCGACAGCGGCGACACCTTGTCATCCGAGCGCGAGACCAATGCAAACAGCGGCTCGAGCGGGCAGAGCGGCGGCTTCGGCGGCGGCTCCGGCGCTAGTGGCCAAGGCGGCAGCTCCGGCGGCGCGTCGGGCGAAGGCTTCATCGGCTCGCAGGGCAGCGGTTCGGACGATTATCTGCAGGAAGGCGGGCCCACCGGCGGCACCGGCGCTGCATCTTCGGACGCAACCGGCGGCTCGGATTTCGCGAGCCAGGGCCGCGGCGCTCTCGACGAAGAGGATGAGGAATCCGGGGAGGGTCCGCGCGACGTCGGGTCAGGCGGTCCGGGAAGCTCCGTCTAATCCCACGATTATGGCGCCGCGCTCCAGCCCGGGCGCGGCGCTTTTCTTATGCCGGCTCTTTCGCGAGATAGGCCGTTTCGCGCTCGATCCACGGCTTGAAGCTCGGCCGATCGAGGATCGATTCCACATAGGCCCGGGTGCGGCGATGGCGCCCCTGGTCCAGCTCGACATCGAGGTGAGCGAGGTTGGCGAACGGGCTTGCAACGGCGATGTCGGCGATGGTGATGCTGTCGCCGACGAGGAAACCGCCCGCGTCCGGCACCACCTTTTCCAGATAGTCGAGGATCGGTGGAAGCTCCTCACGCTCCGCGGTAGCGGCAGCCTCCTCATCGCCGGGCCGGCCGAGGAAGCGCGGCGCGACAATGCGGTTGAAGAACATCTTCGCTCCGCATGAGCAGAGAATCGTATCGCCGAACTCTTCGAACCAGATGGTCTTCCCGCGAAGCTTCGGATCGGCCGGGATCAACGCCGGCTCGGGGAATTGCGCTTCCAGGTAGTGGATGATCGCGGTCGAATCCGCGAGAGTGTAATCGCCGTCGCGAAAGGCCGGCATCTTCCGGAACGGGCTGGCCTCGAGATATTCCGGGCTGTGGTTGGGAAAGCCGGTCGGCTGGAGATCGAGCTCGATCCCCTTCTCGCCCGCATAAGCGAGCACCTTGCGGACGAACGGCGAAAGCGAGGAGCCATAAAGGATCATGGGCGAATGCCTCCCTTCGAGCGGCGAACGGCGGAGATTGAGCTCGCTCCGGCCGTTGACTGCGCACAACCCCACTAGGAGAGGACATCATGCGCAGCAACAGTGGCTGGGACAAATCCCGCAACAACATGCGCGACCCGACGATCCGCGATCGCAGCATGGGGCGCGGAAAGGCCGGCAGCGGCCGGACGAAGCTCAAGGCGCCGCCCGACCACCGCCAGGGCCGTAAGGACTGAGCTTTCAGCGGATCCGGTAGAAGTCCGCGATCCGGTCGAGCGCGAGTGTAAGTACCAGCTTTCCCGCGCGCGCCGGCCAGCCGAGCGCCGTCTCGGCCTCCCGCATCCCTTCACCGGCGCAGACCACCCGCCAGAGAATGTCCCCAAGGCCGGGGCCTGCGCTTTCGATTGCGGCGTGGAAACGCCGCTTTGCATCGATCTGAGCGCCTTCGAGGTCGGGGCCGAACGCCGAACCGCCGCGCCCCCGCGCGACCGGGGCCGAATCCCACGCCATGGTTACTCGCGGCGCCAGTTGGGCGCGTTCCCAGTCGACCCGGAGCCGCTCGCCCGCATCGAGCTGGCGTTGCGTCACAAGTCCGCGGGCGAAGAGCCAGCCGAGCGGCGATTCCGCGGCATTGATGGTGACGGACCGGCGCGTGCCCTTGCGCGCGTCGCTGCCCGACAACGGTATGTCCCCTTCGATCGCCTGCTCCCGAAGCAGCCGCGCCTCCGCCCTCACTCCCATTTCCCGCTCCTGCTGGATGATTCGGGAGTGGCTTGCCACATCGGCAAAGATGTAGGAAAGAGCGATAACCGTTTTGGTTAGCTCGTCTTTGGGGGTGAAGGGGATGATCACGCGAATAAGGGAAGTGCGGCGGGCGCGCGGAATGACGCTGGACGACGTCGCCCGCGCGTGCGAGCCGCCGACCACTCCGCAGACGATCGGGAGGCTGGAAACGGGCACTCGCACGGTTTCCGTCGGATGGCTGAACCGCATCGCCAGGGCGCTTGGCGTGGAGGCGCAGGACCTCGTCGAAGGCGGCGAAAGCGCCGAGCTCAAGGTTGCGGCCATTCTCGGCTCGGGCGGCGCGGTCGCGCCGAAGCGGACGGCGATCGTCGTTCCCCCGCGCGCCGGACCGGGCCAGGTGGGCATCCTCGTCTCGACTGGCGTCGGCGACTATCGCGCAGGCGATGAAATCTGGTGCGACACCTTGGCGCCGGAGGAATATGCCCGCGCCCTCAATCGCGACATCCTCGTGCCTCGCCCCGCCGGCCGATTTCTGTTCGGACGGCTGATCGACCGCGACGAAGAGCGGCTGCAGCTCCTCCCGCCGGGCGCGGGCGGCCGCCAGCAGATCGTCGCCAACCCGCCATGGATCGCGGTAGCGACCAAGCTGGTGCGGGGCCTCTAGCCGCGTGACTCAGCAACAAGCCGGTTTGCTGGCCGCGGGGGCCGTATTCGTCACGGCGGGCGTACTCAATGTCATCACTGGGAGGGCCGTGCTCGGGTATCGCTTCGTCCGCCGCGAACGGGACCCGCAGATGTTTTGGTTTTGCGTCGGGCTGAACGGCCTCATGGCCATTTTCATGTGGTTTGGCTGCGCCTAGCTCTTGAATAGCAAGCCCCGCGCCTGCCTCACGGCTGCCATGGCACTTGGTCAGACCTCGATCTCCGTGAGTGGCGCGCTTGAGGTCCGCAATCGCCGCAAAGAATGCTATACGGGTTCCGCTTGTAGCCGAACCAGGGAGACGCACATGACCGGCATCCTCGATAAGTTCCACGTCGAGCATGGCGTCCATGGGTTCAGGGTCGTCTCGCGCTCGCTCCAGCTGACCAGCTTCTGCACGACGGAGGCCGAAGTCGACGAAACCGTGGAGATGCTCAAGGACGACCTGGACGCCTGCGCGAGGGAGATGAAACGGCTCCTCGACGTCAACCGCCGCGGCGCGCTGTTCGAAGGCTGGCCGTCGGCGCGCGACGATATCGTGGACGCTTAAGGCGCGTTGCGCGATTCACGGCGGCACCATGCCCCGGGGCATGGCGTTCCTCGGACATGGTGGGCGGTGACGGGTTCGAACCGCCGACCCTCTCGGTGTAAACGAGATGCTCTACCAGCTGAGCTAACCGCCCTAGCTCGGGCCTGCCACGCGCTGGCCAGACTCGCAACCCGGCTCAGATGACCGCGACTTTGCCGACCTCGGCGAAATAACGGCGCAGCGCCTCGCTCGTTTGCGGGGCGAGCTCCACGAAGACCCGGCGGCCGTCATGCGGGTCCGCGCGGCGGATGAACAAGCCTTCCTGCACCATCGTCTTCAACCAGCGAAGAGCCGTGGTCGCCGGAACCGCCGCGGCGATGCAGAGGCTCGAGACCGGCACTCGCAGCTGCGCAATCTCGGCCTGCAGCAGGTCGAGCAGCATGTCCCAGGCCGGGTCTGCGAACAAATGCTCCGCGAAGTAGCGCGACCTCAGCCGGCGCGCCCGGATCACAGAGCGCACCGTTTCGACCGACAGGGGTGGAAGGTCTTCGTTGGACGCCTGCGCGGGAACGGGCGGCGCCGCGGCGGGTCCCGTCGACAGCCGAGCGAGGGTCGATGCGATGCGGCTCACCTCCTCGCTGAGCTGCCTCAGGCGCGCAGCGTCCCGGTCCGCCGCGACGTCTGACAGCCGCGCCGGAAAATCCTTCTTAACGCCGGCGAGGGCGAGAGCCGCCGCCCGGTCCGTTTCGTCAGCATCGATGATCAGCTCCACGGAGCTGTCCGCAAGCAGCGACGTCATTGGGTCGATCAGCTCGGCCGTCGCGGACACGATCGCAGCGTAGCGGCCATCGGCCACATCGCGGCTGAGGTGCGTCAGCAACTCGTCGGCGGCAGGGCCCGCGTCACGATCGAGCTCGACCCAAATGGCGGAAGCCGAAACCTGGCGTTCGATGCGCTCTCGCGCCGTTTCGATCGAGACCCTGTCGGCGACCCGCAACCCTGAGGTCTCGATGAGGCGCGCGGCATTCGCGAGTGCCATCTCGCTCGAACCGACAACCAGAATGGGGGATTTGTTCAGATAGGTGAGATCGTCTCGCTCGGAAAAATACGCGTCCATGCTGGATATCCCAGGATGTGAAACCGAACCGAGCACCGTCCTGATAACGCGCATTGTGGACAAAAGTCAGACGAATTCGGCTCCAGAACGGACCTAACGAATAACTGCTGTTCGGCTAAGCGTGCATAGTGGCGCCCGAGGGGGTGCTGTGAAGCGTATGCCAATCATGATCTCCGCGACCGAGCGCGCGCGCTGGCTCGCCGAGCTCGCGGCGGCGATGGACGAGGCGCAGGTCCTGCTTTGGCGCATCGGAGTCGCTGAAGGCGACAATGCGGATGCCCGGGATCTGTATGGCAGGCTCGAGGCGGCGCGCGCCGAAATCGAATGCCTTCGCGGCGTCAGAGAGGTTGCCCGCGCTCGCTTCGATCCGAATTGGACGAAATTGTCTGCAGGGGTGGAGGGTCCGACCGTTGCGAGGCTTAGACGCCTTCAGGAACGTCTCCCCCGCCGGAGAACGGCTCCAGAAACTGATCAAGGCGCGGCGGCTTCCATCCCGCGGTGCCTACGAACGCACGATTGAGGAAGGTTCGCTTGCCGTATCGTAGCGGCGTCCCGTCAGGGCCGTCGACCAGCCCGCCCGCCGCGAGCAGGACGGCGTGGCCGGCGGCCGTATCCCACTCGCTCGTCGGCGCAAGGCGCGGATAAATATCGGCCTTGCCCTCGGCCACGATGCAGAACTTGAGTGAGGACCCGATGGAAACGCGCGCGCAGGTGCCCACTGCCGCCTCAAGATAGTCGACGGTGGCCTGGTTCAGGTGCGACTTGGAGGCGACCGCGGTCAGATTTTCGCCGCGCTCACGCGTGCGGATCGGCTGGCGGCCTGCACCCTCGTCGACCCACGCGCCCTCGCCGACGCAGCCGCCGTGCAGTCGCCGCGTCGCCGGCGCATAGACGACGCCAAGGCGCGGCTCGCCACCCTCTATCAGGCCGATGTTGACGGTGTAGTCGTCGCCACCGCGGATGAACTCCTTCGTCCCGTCGAGCGGATCGACGAGGAAGAATGTGCTGTCGTGCGCGGGGATCCGCCCCGCGGCGACTTCCTCTTCGGCGATCACCGGAACTCCGGGCGCAACCCGAGCCAGCGCCGCGAGAATGATGAGCTCCGCGGCGCGGTCAGCCTCGGTGACCGGGGAAGTGTCATGCTTCGCTTCGACTTCGAAGCCGCGCCGTACGACCTCGAGGATTGCCTCGCCGGCTTCGACCGCCGTATCGGCGAGCTGATCGAGGAGAGCCGGGTAGTCCACTCAGCGCGGCGCCATCCGGATTCCGCCGTCGAGGCGGACCGATGCAGCATTCATATATGGGTTCTCGATGAGGAACAGCGCGAGATCGGCATATTCCTCGGCCTTTCCGAGCCGCTTCGGAAAGGGCACCTGCGCGCCCAATGCGTCCTGCACGTTCGGCGGCATCATCGCGACCATCGGCGTCTTGAAAACGCCGGGGAGGATCGTGTTCACGCGAATGCCCTCGTTCATGAGGTCACGCGCGATCGGAAGAGTCATCGCCAGCACCCCGCCCTTGGAGGCGGAATAGGCGGCCTGCCCGATCTGCCCGTCCTCCGCGGCGACGGACGCAGTGTTGATGATGACGCCCTTTTCTCCGTCTTCGAGCGGCTCCAGGTCCACCAT
>DASVXR010000229.1:0-4136 GCA_036392595.1 Sphingomicrobium sp. | reverse complement strand
TCGGGTCCATGGGGCAGAATGCGCTTCGCCGTCGCGGAGGCGAGCGGAAGCTGGGCGCTGCTGGCCAGCCACTGCTGAAGCTCGGCGAGCGTGTCGTGGCTGACTTCGGCGACGTTCGCGACAGGCGTGGGTTCGACCGGCGCGAGTTTGCGGGGCGGCGCGGGCTTCAGCCAGTCGCGCGGCCCTTCCTGCACCGCGACATCGACCCCGGCGTCCAGCCACCAGGCCAATGCGCTGCGCGCCTCGGCAAAGCCGATCGATTCAAATTCCCCACCCACAGGTCAATCCTCGCCTGCCATTGACGCGGCGGTCAAGGAATGGGCAGGGCTTTTGAGTCGAATTGTGGTCCCGGCGCGACGAGAGGAGCGGATGAGCCAGCGCGAATCCATGCAATATGACGTCGTGATCGTCGGGGCAGGCCCTGCGGGACTCAGCGCGGCGATCCGGCTGAAGCAGCTGGCCAGCAAGAAGAATCGCGACCTTTCGGTCTGCATTCTTGAAAAGGGCAGCGAGGTCGGCGCGCATATTCTTTCGGGCGCCGTGATCGACCCGATCTCGCTGAACGAGCTGATCCCCGACTGGAAGGAGAAAGGCGCGCCCCTGACGGTTCCGGTGACGGAAAACCATCACTGGGTGCTGACGAAGAAGGGCAAGTTCGCCTTTCCGCACTTCATCATGCCGCCGTTCATGAGCAATCGCGGCAAGTATACGCTGAGCCTCGGCAATCTCTGCCGGTGGCTGGCGGGGCAGGCGGAAGAGCTGGGGGTGGAGATTTTCCCCGGGTTCCCTGCCTCGGAGATCCTCTTCAATGAGGACGGGTCAGTCAAAGGCGTCGCGACCGGCGACATGGGGATCGCCCGCGATGGCAGCCATCGGCCGGACTATCAGCCGGGCATCGAGCTGCACGCGCGATACACCTTCTTTGCCGAGGGTGCGCGCGGTCATCTCACCAAGCGTCTAACGGAGCTGTTCGATCTTCGGAAGGACAGTGGCCCCCAGGTTTTCGGCTTGGGTGTCAAGGAGTTGTGGGACGTTCCTCCCGAGAAGCATAAGCCCGGCCGAGTGATCCACACGCAGGGCTGGCCGCTGACGGACGCCTGGGGAGGGGGGTTCCTCTACCACCAGGAGAACAACCAGGTCGCTCTCGGTTTCATCGTCTCGCTCGACTATCAGAATCCGTACCTTTCGCCGTTCGAGGAGCTGCAGCGCTGGAAGACCCACCCTCTGATCCGCGCCGAGATCGAGGGCGGGCGCCGTGTCTCCTACGGCGCCAGGGCCATCAACGAGGGCGGCTACCAGGCCATTCCGAAGCTGGTTTTTCCGGGCGGCGCACTGATCGGCTGCTCCGCCGGCTTCGTGAACGTGCCGCGGATCAAGGGCACGCATACGGCCATGAAATCAGCCATGCTGGCGGCCGAGGCGGCGTTCGACGCCATCTCCGCCGATCGCTCAGGCGACCTGCTCGAAGCCTATCCGGAAGCGCTTCGCAAGAGCTGGGTCGCCAGGGAGCTGAGGATGGTTCGCAATGCCCAGCCTGCAGTCGCGCATTGGGGCGGCACGATGGGCACGCTCTATGCCGGGCTCGACATGTGGCTGAATTACCTGCGCATCGGCGTTCCCTGGACGCTGAAACACCGGGCAGACCACACCACGCTGCGACGCAAGGAGCAGGTGGCGCCGATCGACTATCCCAAGGCCGACGGCGTCTTAACCTTTGACCGCTTATCCTCCGTTTTCGTCTCGAACACGAACCATGAAGAGGACCAGCCGGTTCATCTGACGCTCAAGGATGCGGACATACCCACGGCGATCAACCTGCCCATCTACGCGGGCCCGGAGCAGCGCTACTGCCCGGCCGGCGTTTATGAGTTCGTCGAGGACGGAAGCGGTGAGCCGAGGCTTCAGATCAACGCCCAGAATTGCGTCCACTGCAAGACTTGCGACATCAAGGACCCGACACAGAACATCAACTGGGTCACGCCCGAAGGAGGGGGAGGTCCCAATTATCCGAACATGTAAGTGGCTCGCAGGCGCGGCATTCGCCGGGCTGGTGACAGCAGCCTCAACCGCTGCGGCGGCGACCGTCAGCCCGTCGGTGCAAGATGCCCGCCTCGCTTATGTCGAGGCGCGGGCGGCGGCGATGACCGGCGACCATGCGCGCTCTGCCGCCTTGCTGGCCTCGCTCGCCCAGACGCAGCCGCAGGACGTCGACCTGGCGCGCAAGGCGCTAGCGGAAGCCATTGGCGCGGGGCAGTACGATCTCGCGCTCAGGCTCGCGCGGTCCATCCCGGCGCAGAAGCTCTCGAGCGACGCGAGGCTTCTCCTCGCCGCGGACGAAATCCGTCATCAGCGCACGGACAAGGCGCAGCAATGGCTGGCGGTCGCGGGCGACAATGGCAGTCTCACCTTCCTTTCGCCGCTGGTGAGCGCCTGGGACCAGGCGGCTCGCGGTGACCTTACGAAGGCGCTGCAGGCGATCGACGCGGTTCCGAACAACGGCTTGCTGACACCGCTCAAGACCGAAGAGCGCGCGCTGATCCTGCTGAAATTCCGGCGTATCGCCGAGGCTGAGCCCTTCGCTCGCCAGGCCATCGGCACCGCCAGCAATCGCGAAATCCGCTTGCGGCTCGCCTTCGCCGACGGATTCCTCGCGGCCGGCGACCAGGCTCGTGCGCTGGCGATGGTCGACGGCCTTTCCGCCGATGCCGCGGCGGCTCGCCGGCGTATCCTTGTCGGCCGGCCGAGCGGAGAGGCGATCGACACCGCGCCCAAGGCATTCGGCGAGGCGCTCACCGCTTTTGCGAGCGACCTCATCCGGCTGCAGCGCGCGGCTCCTCCGATCGGGCTGGTGCAGGTAGCGCGCTATGCCGATCCCCAGAACGCCAATGCCGCCTTGCTGCTTTCGCTTCTGCTCGACGGGCAGGATCGCTCGGACGAGGCGCTTTCGCTGCTGAATTCGATCCCGAAGGACGATGCGCTGATCGAGCAGGTGAGGGACGCTCAGGTGCGAATCCTCACCGACAAGAAGCGCTACAACGAAGCTTACTCCATCGCGGCGCCCGCCGCCGCCGCGCGAGATGCCGGACCGGACGATTTCTCGCGGCTTGGGGACCTCCTCCAGGCGATGAAACGCAGCGGCGAGGCCGCCGACGCCTATGCCCGGGCCATCGCGCTCGCCAATACGCAGGGTGTGAAGACCGACCTCTGGTCGCTGCTGCTGCTCCGGGCGAGCGCGCTCGAGCAGGCCGGACGCTGGCCAGAGGCCAAGCAGGCGCTCCAGCAGGGACTTGCCATTGCTCCCGACCAGCCGCTGCTCCTCAACTATCTCGGCTACGGAAAGCTCGAGCGGGGCGAGGACATGGAGTCGGCGGAAGCGATGATCCGCAAGGCGAGCCAGCTTGCGCCGGACGACGCGTCCATCACCGATTCGCTCGGCTGGGCCCAGTTCAAGAGGGGCAAGCTCGCCGAGGCGATTGCGACGCTCCAGACCGCGGCGGAAAAGGACCCGGACCAGGCGGAGATCCAGGAGCATCTGGGTGATGCGCTGTACAAGTCTGGGCGCAAATTCGAGGCGCGCTTTGCGTGGGAAGCCGCGCTCGTCACCGCAGAGGATGACATTGCGAAGCGCGTGAAGGCAAAGTTGGCGTCCGGTCTCACCACTGCCAACGCCGCCCCTTGATCGCTTTTCGCGAGATCGCGCCGGCGAAGCTCAACCTTGCTCTACACGTTCGCGGGCGCCTGCCCGAGGGGCGGCATGCGATCGAGACGATCTTCGCCTTCTGCACCGATGGCGACCGGCTGAGCGCCGAGCAGGCAGGTGAGCTGTCGCTCAACGTCACCGGCCCGTTCGCGGGCGATCTCGGATCGAGCGAGGACAATCTCGTCCTGAAGGCTGCCCGTCAGTTGCGCGAAGGAGCCGGCGTCGAGAAAGGCGCTGCCATCACGCTAGACAAGCGACTGCCAGTGACATCGGGCATCGGCGGAGGCTCGGCCGATGCAGCGGCGGCGCTGCGGCTGCTGACGAGCATGTGGGGCATCGACCCCGCGCATGCATCGGGAATTGCTCCCACGCTGGGCAGCGATGTTCCGGCCTGCCTGCTGAGCCTTCCCGCACGAGGTGAAGGCGCCGGCGACAA
>DASVXR010000228.1:0-6230 GCA_036392595.1 Sphingomicrobium sp. | reverse complement strand
TTCCCGCCTATCGCGACGCCGACGTCCGATGGGTGCAAATTGTCGCCGGTCGTGAAGGCGACTACGCCGTTGCGCGAAACGCTATAATCGCCGCCGCTGTACGGCCGGTCGAGGCCGCTTCCGGTCAATGCCGTCGCAACGTCGCGGCGGGAGCCGTCCAGGCCAACGCGCGCGACGCGGTTGCTGCCATGCTCGTCATATTGGACGTAGATCGAGCGGCTGTCCGACGACCAGACGGGGTTTCCCACGGCACGGTCGAAATTCCCGGTGAGGACGCGCTTGCCCGAGCCGTCGAGGTTCATGACGTACAGCTTCGTGTCCTGGTTCGCGTGACCCACGTCGTCGAATCCGACATAGGCGATCAGCCGCCCGTCGGGAGAAACGACGGGCTGGAAATCGGGCCCCTTGCGGTTGGTCAGCGGGACTGGCGTGCCGCTGTCGATTCCGATGCGATAGACTTCGGCCTCGTTCGGATTGCGTTCCCAGTCCTCGTTGAGGTTGGCGCTGAACAGCACCGCCCGGCTGTCCGGAGTCCAGGAAACCTGCGCCCCGGCATTGGTCGCGCCGAAGGTGAGCTGGGTGGGAGCACCGCCGTCCGCCGGGACCCAGAAGATCTGCTGGTAGCCCGATTTCACATAGCCGCCCTCGTCGGTGCGGTAGGTCACGGCCTTGATGAACTGCAGCGGATCGGCCCACTTGGCGCCCTCGGGCTTGGGCGGAGCCTTGCCGAGCTTGGCGTCCTCGTCGGGCACGAACATCGAATATGCAATTCGCCGGCCGTCAGGAGACCAGACGATGCTGTCGGGGCTGTCAGGAAGGCCCGTGATGCGGGCGCTCTCGCCGCTCGCCATCCAGCGGACGTAGAGCTGCGGGCTGCCGCCCTCGGCCGCGACATAGGCGAGGCGGGTTCCGTCGGGCGACCAGCGGGGAGAGGAATAAGAGCCGGAGCCGGCGAGCAGCGGGTGTTGCTGCCCGGTCGCGACGTCGACAAGCCAGATGGTCGGGCGCGCCTTGTCGGTCATGATGTCGTTCGACTTGCGAACGTAGGCAATGGTGCGCCCGTCCGGGCTGATCTGTGGATCGGTCGCGACCTCGAGATTGAACAGGTCGGAGCCGGTGAAATAGCGGCTCGGCCCGGCGGCGGGCGTGGCGAGCGACGGCGAAGCAAAAGCAGTGGCGGCGAACAGGATCGCCAACTTGGCGGTGAATTTCACGGAAAAAAGCTCCCCTCCGGGTGAAGGGGAGCAAGATTCAACTTTGCAGCAGATGCTGCAAGCAGCTTATCGACGAGCCGGCACGCTGGTCTTCAGATGAAGTGGAACACGCCGCCGAGCAGCAGCAGGAAGCCGATGACCGCAACTCCGGCGTGCGCAATCACGGCCCCTTTGGGCGCCACGGCTTTGCGGGCGTGGATCGAGGCCAGGTAGAATCCGCCGAGCGCCGCGACCACGAGGATGATGAGCGCAGTCGTGACGATGCTCGCGACATCGTTCGACTTGTCCAGCACGACGAGCGCGGTGAGGATGAGACCAGTCGCCCCCAGCGCCGCGTGAAGCACCGACAGGCCCCAGGGAGCGAGGCGCCCGCGCAACACGGAGTTCGCCATCACAAGGCCTCCGACGGCGCCAATCGCGAAAACGAGAACGGCAATGTTGAGCATTTCTTCCCTCCTTTTGGTGGTTCGTTTCTGCAGGGGTTGTCGCAACTTTGTCAACATAGTCCATTACAAAGTTGTCAAAGCCGGAGATTGGATTAGATTCGAAGGAGATGAGCCAGCCGCAAACCGAGCCGGCGCGCAGCCGCGACAAAATTCTCGAGCTTCTCCTGAGAGCCGAGGAGCCGCTCGGAGTGCAGGCGCTTTCCGTGGCGCTCGGCATTTCCCGCAACGCCGCTCACCAGCATGTGATTGCGCTGGAGCGCGAAGGCCTGGTCGAGCGCGCCTCGTCAATCAGGACGAAGGGACGGCCGTCGCAGGGATACCGGCTGAGCGCAGCTGGGAAGGCGACCTTCCCGCGCCAATATGCGCTCCTGTCGAAGCAGCTGCTCGCGGAGCTGTCGCGGCACTTGGGCCCCGGCGAGCTCCGCCAGGCGATGGAACGCATCGGCGACACACTTGCGCAAAGTCTCTCCGGGAGCCTCAGCGGAAATGCGGAGGACCGGATAAGCCTGATCGCCGGAATGATGCGCGAGCTCGGCTATGAGTCGAAGGCGGTCGAGGGGGCGGACGGACCGGAAATTGAAGCGCACAATTGCGTCTTCCATGACCTCGCGATGGCCGACCAGACGATCTGCGAAGTCGACCTGGCGCTGCTGCGGTCGCTGTCCGGAAAGGCGGTCGAACACCATCGCTGCATGGCGCGCGGCGAGCGTAGCTGCCGCTTCGCATTCAAGCCGAAGAGCTAAGTTGCCGACACGCCACTTATGGCGGCCTCCTCGAATTTAATTGGCGAACGGCCGAGAACATCTGTCGAACGCACTCACCAATTTTGACGAGTCAGTTCCGGAAGTCGCGAGGCGAGGCATCGCTTAACCCGGCTCCGAAAAGAACTGATCCGGAGGGCCTTTGATGAAGTCGGTTGCGGCGGCCATTGCGGCCGTGTTCGCGTTGTTGCCTGTCCGAGCGCATGCTGCGGACCCTGCGGACGCGGTGCGCTGGCGCGCGGCCATGACGTCCGTGCGCTGGACGGGCCCGCTGCTCGCCTCCAACGCCGAGACCTTGCCCCAGGGGCATTTCTACACGGAGCCTTATTTCTTCGACGTGATCTCGGGCGGTGAGCACCACCCCGGGTCGAGCGGCTTCTACCAGTACGGCCTTCGAGACAATTGGACCGTCGGCGTTCAACCCTTCTTCTCCTGGGGGACGCACAAGTTCAATCGCGGAGCGGCGATCGGCGACTTCAAGCTGCTGTCGCAGGTGCGGGTGTCGCACTTCACGGCCGAGCATCGCGTGCCGAGCGTGGCGCTGGTCACGAACCTGATCATCCCGACTGGGAAGCACGACCGGCTCAGCGCGCTGAGGAATGGCCACGGCTCCGGCGCGTTCGCGCCCGAGATCGGGCTCAACGTGCAGCAATATTTCAGGCTTCCGAACGGCCGGCTGCTTCGCGGGCGCGTCAACATCCTGAAGGATTTCCCGCTGCGCACCGAGGTCACCGGCCGAAGCGTCTATGGTACTGACGCCGGCTTTCACGGTCACGCGAGGCCCGGCTCCAAGACGAGCGTGATCCTCGGCGCCGAATATAGCGTCAGCAAGAAATGGGTGCTCGCGTTCGACGTCGAGCGGGACCAGTGGGGCAAGACCGAGGTCACCGGCATCGATGGCAGCGACGCCCCGGTGAACACCAGCTCGCCGAGGAGCTGGGACAT
The DNA here is from genome assembly GCA_036392595.1 of Sphingomicrobium sp. Taxonomy (GTDB): domain Bacteria; phylum Pseudomonadota; class Alphaproteobacteria; order Sphingomonadales; family Sphingomonadaceae; genus Sphingomicrobium. The sequence goes on along the minus strand of DASVXR010000228.1, from coordinate 2,864 downwards.
CGGCTTCGCTCCCGCGGTCGAATATAATTGGAGCGACCGGGCGGGCGTCATCGCCGGCATGTGGGTCGTGCCGAAGGGCCACAACACGCAATCCTCGGTCACCCCCGCGATCGCGATCCAGCGCTTCTGGTAGAGCGACAGCAGCAGTGCTAGGGGCTGCTCGCCCGGCTGCGGTCGGCGAGTGCGCTTGGGTTCCAGTCACGAACCAGGAAAGGCGCCGCCATGAAGATCCTCTGCGTCCTCTACGACGATCCAATCGACGGTTACCCGTCGAGCTATCCGCGGGACGATCTGCCGAAGATCGAGCGCTATCCCGACGGGCAGACGCTGCCCACGCCGCGCGCGATCGACTTCCGGCCGGGCGCGCTGCTTGGCAGCGTTTCAGGTGAGTTGGGCCTGCGGAAATTCGTGGAAGAAGCGGGTCACCGTCTCGTCGTCACGTCCGACAAGGACGGGCCGGATTCGGTGTTCGAACGCGAGCTGGTTGATGCGGACGTGGTGATCTCGCAGCCTTTCTGGCCGGCCTACATGACCACGGAGCGTTTCGCGAAGGCGCGGAACCTCAAGCTGGTGGTGACCGCGGGCATCGGCTCCGACCATACCGACCTCCAGTCGGCGAGCGAGCGGGGCGTTACGGTGGCGGAAGTCACCTACTGCAACTCGATCAGCGTTTCCGAGCACGTCGTGATGATGATCCTGTCGCTGGCGCGCAATTACCTGCCGTCATGGGAGGTGGTGAAGGCCGGCGGGTGGAACATCGCCGATTGCGCGGCGCGGTCGTACGACATCGAGGGGATGCACATCGGCACCGTCGGCGCTGGGCGCATCGGCACGGCCGTTCTTCGCCGGCTGAAGCCGTTCGACGTCCATCTCCATTATTACGACCCGCACCGGCTGCCGCGCGAGGTCGAAGAAGAGCTGGGGGCGACCTATCACGCCAATGTCGCGGACATGCTGCCGCTGTGCGACGTCGTCACCATCAATGCGCCGCTGCATCCGAAGACGGAGAATCTGTTCGACGCAGCGATGATCTCCCGAATGAAGCGCGGGGCGTATCTGGTGAATACAGCGCGCGGTAAGATTGTGAACCGCGACGCGGTCGCCGCCGCGCTGGAGGGCGGCCATCTCGCCGGATATGCGGGCGACGTCTGGTTCCCGCAGCCAGCGCCGCGCGAGCACCCGTGGCGGACGATGGCGCATCACGGGATGACTCCGCACATCTCGGGGACCTCGCTGTCGGCGCAGGCGCGCTATGCGGCGGGCACGCGCGAGATCCTCGAATGCTTCTTCGAGGGACGGCCGATCCGCGAGGAATATCTGATCGTCCAGGGAGGCCATCTCGCCGGAGCAGGCGCGCACAGCTACAGCGAAGGCGACACGACCGACGGGTCCGAAGAGGCGGAGCGCTTCAAGACTCGGCAGCCGATGCCATCGGTGACTTGACGGCTCTTCCCGCCACACTGTATTACTTGTGTAATACAGGAGGTGATCGATGAACCGTACGGCCCTTTTGCTGCTCGTGCCCTTGCTGGCCGGATGCGACATTGACGCCAAAAATCCGGCAAGCGGGGACGACAACGTCACCATCAAGGCCGACGAGAACGGGCAGGTGAGCTTCAACGTGCCGTTCGCCAGCGGGCAGGTGAAGCTGCCCGAGGGCGCGATGAGCAGCGGCGACTTCGACATCGATGGCGTGAAGATGATCCCCGGCGGAACCATCACCGGCTTCAACCTGGACGCGGGGCATGAAGGCGGGACGGTCCATTTCGCCTTCAAGGCTCCGGCATCACCACAGGACGTGCGCGCTTACTTTGTTGATGAATTCAGGAAGAAGGGACTCGAGGCTGCGGTCACGGGGACGTCGGTCTCCGGCAAGACGAAGGACGGAGACCCGTTCGTGATAGCTGTCGACCCGGCGCCCCAAGGGTCGCGGGGGACGATCACCATCCAGTCGAAGGACTAGGCCCGCCCGTCACTCGGCCGCGGGAGCGGTGCCGCCGGCCTTCTTCTTCGCGGCCTTGGGCGGGACCTTGTCGGCCTTGGCCTTGCCGTTCTTGCCCTTGCCGACCTTGGGCGGCGCGGGGGTAAGCTCGAAGGCGGGCGCATTGTCCTTGATTCGGACCTTGACCTCGCCGCCGTTCATCAGCTTGCCGAACAGCAATTCCTCGGCGAGCGGCTGCTTGATCTTCTCCTGGACGAGGCGGCCCATCGGACGAGCGCCGTAGAGCTTGTCGTAGCCGCGATCGACCAGCCACTGGCGAGCCTCGTCGTCGAGGTCGATGTGCACCCCGCGGTCGGCGAGCTGGAGCTCGAGCTGCAGGATGAACTTGTCGACCACGCGCGCGACCACCGCCGGCGGCAGGTAAGAGAAGGCACGATCGCATCGAGCCGGTTGCGGAACTCGGGCGTGAACATCCTCTTGACCGCATCCTCCTGCGCATCCTCTCGCGACGAGGCGCCGAAGCCGATGCCTTCGCGAGCCATGTCCGCCGCGCCCGCGTTGGTCGTCATGATGAGGATGGTGTTGCGGAAATCGACGGTCTTGCCGTGGTGGTCGGTCAGCTTCCCGTTGTCCATCACCTGCAGGAGGATGTTGAACAGGTCGGGGTGCGCCTTTTCGATCTCGTCGAGGAGGAGCACGCAGTGCGGGTGCTGGTCGACGGCGTCCGTCAGGAGACCGCCCTGGTCGTAGCCGACATAACCCGGAGGGGCGCCGATCAGCCGGCTGACCGAGTGGCGCTCCATATATTCGGACATGTCGAAGCGCTGCAGCGGCACTCCGAGCACCGACGCGAGCTGGCGAGCCACCTCCGTCTTTCCGACGCCCGTGGGACCGGAGAAGAGATAGTTTCCGATCGGCTTGT
>DASVXR010000227.1:0-4264 GCA_036392595.1 Sphingomicrobium sp. | reverse complement strand
TCCAGCAAAGGAGGAAGGCGATGGCTGAGCGCGACCCTGGCCGCTTCACCGACGGTAATGGAGTCATCGCCGCCGCGATCGTGCTCGCGGCGCTCATCCTCAGCTGGGGCTCGTCGAGCTCTCAGCCGCGGTACCAGATCGCCGGATCGGGCAGCATGGTCGTTCGGCTCGACACCGACAGCGGAGCGCTCCTCGCCTGCGACGCGCAGGGCTGCCGGCAGATCGAGGAGCCGATGCGCGAAAAGGTCCTCGGCCCGCTGAAGATCGAGATGAGCGGCAAGGGTTCGACCACCGGCAACGAGCCGCAGAAACTGCCGCCGAAGCAATAATCAGGATCTCCAATACGGGCCCGCCTTGCGCATCCCCCGAAGTGCGAGCTTCGCGTCGCGCAGGTGCGTGCGCTCATCGGCCTCGGAGCGAGGCTGTGCAGCCGCCCACAGGCCGGGCACGTCCACAGTTCGCGCCACGACGGCGTCGTTGAGAACGCCCAGCTCGTCCTGCAGCCGCTCGAGCCTTTTGGCGAAACGTCTCTGGCGCTTCCGTTCGCGTGAGTGGAGCGCGGCAACGAACTCAAGCGCGTAGCGGAGCTTCTTCACCCTTATCCTCAGCACATGCCGGTGCTCGTCGCTCATCCGGGCGAGGCGCCGCTCCGCCGCGATCTTCGTCCAGAGCCGATCGATTCGCCGGTTCACGAACGGCTCCAGTCGCCGCGTCGCCTTGGCTGCCTGCCGCCAATCGCCGGCGGCGGACCAGTTCAGGAGCTCGAACATCAGCCGCTGAAACCGGTTCGAGTTCATCGCGACGATGACATTGTCGTAAGCCGCCGCGCGCTTCTCCTCGAGCGCCTTCCGCTGATCGGGGGCGAGGTCGCGGTGGAGCAGGACGTCGAGGTTCCGCGCATGCCCGAGCTCCGTCGCAAACCAGCGCAGCTCCTGCCGAATCCGGTCGAACTCGCCATCGCCAAGCACCGGCCGGAACAGGCTGAGCGCCGACCGGAGGCGGCGTATGGCGACGCGCGCCTGGTGCAGCGGCTCGGCGCTCCGAGTCTCCACGACCAGCGGCTCGTTGAGCCGGAAATGGCGGACGCAGGCGTTGACGATGGTGCAGAAGCCCTCGGCGACGGTCATTCCGCGGCGCACCGGGACCGGCTCCGACTTCACCGGCGCGCCCGCGGGCCGCTTCTCCACTTCGTCCCGAAGAAGCCATGGACGCCCCTCTTGCGGGGCGATGTCATGCTTCAGGTCGGTCTCATGGCTCATTGGATCGGCTCGGCCGTTTCCCGCTTCATGGACCTGCTGGACCGCCTCATCAATTTCATATCAGCCGTCTATCGTCGGCGCATGAGTCGCAAGGACGACGCGAGCCTGCCGATCCAGTCGGGCGTCCTCCCCTGGCGCGTGAAGCGCAAGAAGACCGAGGTGATGCTCGTCACCGGCAGGCGCTCCAAGCGATGGATGATCGCCAAGGGCTGGCCGATGGACGGAATGTCCCTCGCCGACTCGGCCGCCCAGGAGGCGTTCGAGGAGGCCGGGATCAAGGGCAAGGTCGACCCCACTCCGATCGGCAGCTTCCATTACGTGAAACAGCATTTGCTGTTCGGCGACGTGGAGGTGCGGATCCAGGTTCACCCGATGATCGTGAAGCGGGAGCTCGCCGACTGGCCGGAGCGCGCCGAGCGCTCGCGCAAGTGGTTCGAGCTCAGCGATGCCGTCGAGCAGGTCGATTCGGACGAGCTCAAGGCGCTGATCGTCGCCTTCGGAGACGGCCTGAAAGCGCAGTCGAAAGGGAAAAAGGGCGCTGCCGCCTAGGCGCGCTTCGAATTGCCAAGCTTGTAGGGGACCTCATCGAGCTTGCGCCGCAGCTGCTCGATCGTCCCGTCGTCCGCGCTGCCGCCGGAATATTTCGCCTCGAGTTCCGCTTCCTCGATCGTCTGCTCGCGCGTGTAGGTGATGGTGAGGCGCTTGCCGAACACCTCGTCGCCGCGGATCTTGAGCTCGGCTTCCGCCCCTTCGGGCAGATTGTCCCTGATCGTCTCAAGATAGCGGATCAGGTCGTCGAGCGACGTATATTCGCTGATATCGATGAAGTCTTTGACGCGTCTCGGCACGGGAATTGGCTCTTGGTGGGGGACTCTGCCTCGCAGAATTAGCGCCTGACTAGAGTCCCCGCTCACCCAAGGCAACGCGTAAGCGCAGCTTATTCATCCGAAAATGGCGGCAGCGCGTGCTTCGCCGACGATCAAGTGTGATCGATCGGCGCCGAAGCCGGCGCGCCCTGCGGCGCAGGGGCCGGCGCGGAGCCGCAGTTGCCGCTCACGTTCGACGTGACCTTCGGCGGCTTGCCGGGCCCCTGCGAGACAACCTCCGTCGTTCGCGTGCAGGTAGCGCCGCCGTTGCTCACCGAGACCACGCTGACGCTGCTCGTTCCCGACGGCATGCTGCCGTAGGACGCCACGTTGAGGCCGTTGCCCGGGCCGGCGAGCGGCTGGCGGGCCATCTGCTCGACCTGGCGCATCTCCCGGTTCATCTGCTCGAACATCCGGTCGAAGCCGGCGAAGGACGGGAACATGCCGGTGGACCAGAGGTCGCCCGTCGCGGCGACGGGCTCGACCGTCACCCTGGGCGGCACGTCCCCGACATATTGGACATGGGCGACCGATCCGTCAGGCAGCGGCACGTTCATCACATGGCTGTTTCGGCTGGCTGCGGCGGCGGTTCCCGCAAGCGCCGCGGCCGCGGCTGAAGCAAGTGCAATCACAGGAAGCTTGGTCATCAAACGTCCTCCAACATCTGATGTTTGCGACCCGCAACAACTATGCGGCGATCCTGAACGCTGGATTTCCGGCCGGGTTTCCTTACCTTTTTGTCATCCGCCGGCCGAACCGCCAAGCGGCATGCTGAGCTCGAACTTCATGCCCTCGGGCCTGAAGTCGATGTGCGTCTCCGCATCCAGGTCATAGGGCAAGGAGCGCTTGAGCAGCTCCATGCCGAACCCCTCCCGGACCGGAGCCTGCCCGCCGAGGTGGACACCGCTCTCTTCCCAGCAGAACAGCAGCGTTGCGCGGTTCGGCTCACTCTGCAGCTGCCAGTCGATCGACACCTTGCCCTCGTCGCTGCCGAGAGCGCCATGCTTCACGGCGTTGGTCGTAAGCTCATGGACCGCGAGGCTGAGCCGCTCGGCGAGCTTCTGTTCGAGGGCGACCTCAGGCCCTTCGATCCGCACCTGCTCGCCTTCCCGGGCGGCGTGCGCCACGAGCTCGTCCTCGATGAGGGACATGAGGTCGACCTTCGCGTCGGGGCGCCGCGCGAGCTTCGCCTGCACCCTCGAAAAGGCGTCCAGCCGGCCCTGGAAATGGGCGAGCATCTCCTCGACGCTGCTGCTGTTCTCGGCCGTGCGCCGGGCGATGGAGCGAACGACCGCCAGCGTGTTGCGCACCCGGTGCTGCAGCTCGGAAAGCAGCGCGTTCGCGTGGCGCTCGCTCTCCCGCAGCGCAAACTCCGCCTGCTTGCGCGCGTCAATGTCTCTCAAGGCGACCGAAAGACCGCCGTCGGCCGTTGGAGAGATGTCCGCCTCGATCCACCGATTGAGCACTGGAGAGTGAGTTTCCAGATGCTCGGCCCCACCGCCGGCCATCACGCGAGCCTGGGCCCAATAGGCCTCACCATCCTTTGCTGACGGAAAAGCGTCGAGAAGGGTGCGCCCGATCACCTCCTCCTCGCTCCTGCCCCACAGGGCGAGCGCAGCGCGACTTGCAAAGAGGAAACGCCAGTCGCTGTCGAGCACGTAGAAGGCTTCGCCGATCCCTTCGAGGACGAGCCGAAGCCGCTCCTCGCTTTGCCGAAGGGCGTCGTTGACGCTTAGACTGGAGGCCTCGTCATTCATTCGCGTCCAGGTGCCGCCCCTCGCGCTCTAGGTGGAGATAGTTCGGATTGAACATCGACACGTCCTTCAAACGCTCGAGATCGAGGATTCGAAGCTGCTTGCGTTCCAATTCGATGAGTCCGTCCCGCCGAAGCTCCTGAAGAGTGCGGTTCACGTGGACCGCGGTGAGGCCGGTCGCGTCGGCCAGATCGTTCTGGGTCAGCGGGAAATCGCACCGGCCGTCCTGCGCGCGTCCGACGGTCTTCAGCCGCAGGTACAACTCCACCAGCAGGTGCCCCAGCCGCTCATAGGCGCTGCGCTGCCCCAGGTTGACCGTCCACTCGCGCTGGATCGCCGTCGTGACCAGCTCGTGCCACCACAAGGCCTGCGTTATGCGCGGCCG
>DASVXR010000226.1:0-6771 GCA_036392595.1 Sphingomicrobium sp. | reverse complement strand
AGTCGCCGAGGATCCGTCGTTCGCGATCGACCAGGATCACGGCGACGTGCTGATCGATTTTTCCGCGCCCGCTGCTCTCCAGGCCAGTCTGGACCGTGCCGTGTCGGCGGCCGTCCCCATCCTGGTCGGCACGACCGGCCTAGACGATCTCGCGGGCCAGCGCATCGCCGCCGCGGCAAAGGAGGTCGCCGTGCTTTTGGCGGCCAATACGTCGCTGGGTGTCGCCCTGCTTGCCGAGCTGGTGGAGCGCGCCGCCCGAGTGCTCGGCCCCGAATGGGATATCGAGATCGCCGAGACGCATCACCACATGAAGGCGGATGCACCGTCGGGCACTGCCCTGATGCTGGGCGAGGCCGCCGCGCACGGACGCGGCAGTCCGCTGAATGCCGAGCGCGGCCGGGACGGGACGGGACTGAAGCGGGAACCCGGAGCCATCGGTTTCGCCTCGCTCCGCGGCGGCACCGTCGCAGGCGATCATGACGTGCTGTTCCTCGGCCCCGACGAGCGCCTGATCCTGTCCCATCGCGCGGAGAGCCGGATGATCTTCGCTCGAGGCGCCCTCGCTGCCGCGCGCTTCCTCGTAGGCAAGCCTGCGGGCCTCTATTCGATGCGGGACGTCCTCGAAGAGCTGTGAATCGCGACCAGGTCTTCGAATTTTTTCGTCGGCTGGCGGAAGAAAATCCCGCGCCGACGACAGAGCTCGAATCCACCAATCCCTATCAATTGCTGGTCGCGGTAGTGCTTTCCGCGCAGGCCACCGACGCCAGTGTCAACATCGCGACGAGGCCGTTGTTCGAACGCGTGAAAACACCGCAACAGATGGTCGCGCTTGGAGAGGATCGGCTGCGCGACGCCATCAAGACCATCGGCCTGTTCAACACCAAGGCGAAGAACGTCATCGCCCTCAGCCAGGCCCTCATTGACCAACATGGCGGCGAGGTGCCGCGGACCCGCGAAGAACTTCAGGCGCTGCCCGGCGTCGGCCGGAAGACGGCCAATGTCGTTCTAAACACCGCCTTCGGCGAGGAAACGTTCGCCGTCGACACCCATGTGTTCCGCGTTTCGAACCGCACCGGTCTCGCGCCGGGGAAGACAGTCGATGAGGTCGAAGCGAAGCTCGAGAAGATCGTCCCCCAGCCCTTCCGCCGCGACGCGCACCACTGGCTGATCCTGCACGGCCGCTACATCTGCAAGGCGCGGCTGCCCGAATGCTGGCGCTGCCCCGTGATCGGACTATGCCGCTACAAGCCCAAGACTCCGCCGCCGGGCGAACGGGCTAAACCCAGTGCCGCTCGAACCGCTCGCCGAGCGTCGTCAGCAGCTCGTACTGGGAAAGGCCGGACTGGAGCGACGCCCCGGGCAGGTCGTAGTCGATCTCGACCCAGTCGCCTTCCCTGAGGCCCGGAGCGGCGTCGCAGCCGACCGCGATCAGGTCCATCGATACGCGGCCCAGCACCGGCAGCGCATATTCGCCCGCGAACGCAGACCCCCGTGACGAGAAGCCGCGGAGATATCCGTCGGCGTAGCCGATATTGAGGATCGCGGCTTCGGTGTCGGCGTCTGCGGTGAAGGTCGCGCCATAGCCGCAGGTTTCGCCGGCGCGGATCGTGCGGCGCTGGACGATCTCGGCATCGACACGCGCAACGCTTCGGACGTTGCCCTCTGCCTCCGGGCGCGGCACTCCGCCGTAAAGCGACAGGCCCGGACGAACCAAGTCGAAGCTATAGTCGCGGCCTAGGCAAATGCCGGCCGAGTTCGCCATGCTGTAGCGCTTCGCCGGCACTGACTGCTTCACCGCTCGAAAGCTCGCTAGCTGCTTCGCGTTCAGCTCATGGTCCTCGTCGGCGCAGGCCAAATGGCTGTGCAGCGTGTCGATCGCCAGTCCGTCGAGCGCGGCGATCTCGTCGGGACGAAGCCCGAGCCGGTTCATGCCCGTGTCGATCATCACGTCGCAGGGGCGCCCCGGCGCAACTGCCTTCCACCGCGCAACCTGTTCGACCGTGTTGAGGACCGGCCGCGCCATCGATGCGAGCGCCGCTTCCACGTCCTTGGGTCCAACGCCGTGAAGCACCACGATGCTGGTCCCGACCGGTAGCGGCCCGAGCGCGTCCGCTTCCGCCCAGGTCGAAACGAAGAAATCGCGGCAGCCCACCTGGTAAAGGGCCTGCGCCGTCTCGCGAGCGCCCAGGCCGTAGCCGTCGGCCTTGACGGCCGCGCCCGCAGGCACTCCGGCGCGATCCTGCAGCCAGCGCCAGTTCTCCTGGATGGCTGATCGGTCGACGGTCAGTCGCAGCGCACGGTGCATCGCCTCGCCGTAGCCGTTTCGCTTGGCGGAAGACTAGCCCTGCTCGGCGCGGTGAGCGGCCGCAAGCTCGCCCAGGGAGGTGAAGCGGAAGTCGTAGTGCGGAAGAGGGTCCGGAAGAACCGTCGCGCCGGAGCCGGGCTTGTCATGGCGGCGATCGATCCACGCCGAAGCGATGCCGAGCCGGTTGGCGGGCACATGGTCGTGGAACAGGCTTTGCGCGACGTGGAGGAGGTCGCCCTTGCCGATTCCGGCCTCGCCGAGCCGCTCCAGGAGATATTCGAAGTTCCGCAGTGACGGCTTGTACGAACCGATCTCTTCGGCTGTGAAGATGAAGTCGAACTCGACTCCGAGCCGCCGGTTGCTGCCCGCGAAGCTGCGGCGGTCGACATTGGAGAGGATGATCAGCCTGAAGTAGCCTTTGAGATAGCTCAGCGCCTCGGCCGAGTCCGGAAACGGAGGCCAGTCACCCACGGACTCGCCGAATCGCGCGGCTTCTCGCTCGTCCCTCTCGACTCCGAGATCGTCGCAGAGCCGTTCATGGACCTTCTCGAGCAGCTCCGAATAACGCATTCCGGGATGCATTTCCTCGAGATCATGCTCGATCGGCCCAAAAGCCTCGATCAGCTGCTCGGGACTCTTGCCGCTCCGTTCGGCGAGCGGTCGAAGCGCCTCGGAAATGCCGGTCTCCCAGTCGATCAGAGTGCCGTAGCAATCGAAGCTGAGAGCCTTGAATTGGGAAAGCTGCATGAGAAACCCCGCGCGTCCAGGCAGGGGAGCCGCCTAGAGACGCGCGGGGTAAACAGCAAGAATCAGCGTCCAGCGGCCACCGTGATGGGAGCACCCCGGCTCGCGATCTCCGCGCCTTCGGAGCGCGCCTTGGCGAGAACGTCCGCGCGGCAAGCGCGAACGTCGTTCTTACCTTGGAGGTCGACCTCGGAGGCTTCGCCGCAAACTTCACGGGCAGCCTGGCTCAGTCGCTGGTCGAGCTGGCGCTTCCCGGCCTCGGACGACAGGTCGAGATCGGCGGTGTGAACGATGCTGACCTTGACCGGCGTAGGCGCGGGCTCCGCGAGGGCCGGCACGCCCTTGAGCAAAGCGGCGGTGATCAGAAACGATGCGGCTGCGATCTTGAAGCCCTTATCCATGTCGCGTCCTCCTGTTCGAATGTCCCTGTTCGGGCGCGACCCTTCATTTAGTCCCAAATCGCAACTTACGTGAGCAACAATGTCGTGCTATCATTCTGCAAAATTGCAGAACCAACGGCAGTTCCGATGGCGCTAGACACCGCAGCGATGCTCGACTGGAATGACCTGCGCTACTTTCTCGCAGTCGCCCGCGAGGGCAGCACCCTTGCCGCGGGTCGGGCGCTGCGCACCAGCCAGACGACGGTGGCGCGGCGCATTGCGGCGCTCGAGCGGGCCCTTGGCTTTCCCCTCTTCGAAAAGCGCCAGGCGGGCTATGCGCTGACGCCCGCCGGCGAGGAGCTGGTCGAGCGTGCGACGAAGGTCGAAGCGTCGGCGAGAGCCTTCACAGAGGCTGCGGCGGCCCATGGGAGGGACCTGCGCGGAACCGTGCGGGTCACGTCGGAAGACATTTACATGAACAACCTCGTCTCGCCGCTGCTGAGGGACCTCCACGAGCTTCACCCCGAGATCATGATCGAGCTCGACGCCGGCCAGGAGATGAGGGACCTCGGCGAGGGGGAAGCCGACATCGCGCTGCGCAGCAGTTCCAAGCACCAGCCCACCGGTCTCGTCGGGCGCCAGCTCGGCAAGGACGATTGGACGCTTTACTGCAGCCGCTCCTACGCGGAGCGGCATGGCGCGCCGACCTCGATCGAGGATCTGAGGAGTCATGCGATCGTCGGCGGTGGCGGCGGCAACCTTTGGCGGCATTACCAGGCGTGGCTGCAGCAACTCGGCCTGGAGGACCGGGTCGCGATGCATCATGCGAACTCGACTGGGCTGCTGTCGGCCGTGCGCTCAGGCCTCGGGATCGCCGTCCTGCCGTGCGTAGTCGCCGACGCAGATCCCGACCTTATCCGCTGCATCCCCCCGCGCGCCGATCATGGCCGCATCCTCTGGCTGCTCACTCATGAGCGCGTGCGCCACGAGCCGCGGGTGCGGACGGTGATCGACTTCCTCTACGACAGATTGAGCCGCCACATGCGGCAGCTCGAGGAAAAGCGCGCCGCCGCCTAGCGGCTCGCGTAATGCGGTCCCGGCCGCTCGCGCAGCTCTTCATAATGGACGAGCGCGGGCTCCGGACCGAACGGCACCGGTTCGCAATCCAGGAACGCCCATTCGCCCCTGTCACAATCCTCGGCGCGGACGTAACCGTTGATGTAGAGACGGCGCTTGTGGCCCGAGCGGTTGTTGCCGGACCCGTGGACGAGATAGGGGCTCCACAGCGCGAGGTCGCCCGGTTCGAGGATCAAATCGATCGCGTCCTCGTCAGAAAGGCCAACACGCTCCAGCGGCTCATCCGTCATTGCCGTGCCCAGCGCATGCGCCGCGCAGTCGATATTGAGGTCGCCGCGCAGGTGGCTGCGCGGAATGAAGCGCATGCAACCGGACTCCGGGTTGTGAGGGTCGATCGCGAGGCCCGTTTGGACATAGGCGGTCGCAAGGTTGCGGTACGCCGAAGGTGGCCTGCGGAAGCGGCTATCCTGGTGCCAGGCGAAATCGCCGAGCGAGCCGGGCACCTTCCAATGGACCTGGTTGATGATCTGCTTGAGGTCGCGGCCGATCAGGGGCGCGAGCAGATCCGCGAACCTCGTATCGAGGCGGACGCTGTTGAGCACCGGCTGGTGATAGGATGGCCATTGCACCATCCGGACGAGCGGCTCCGCGCCCTCGCTCTCGCGTGCTACATTATAGAAAAGGTTGCCGTGGCGAAAACATTGCCCATGGGAGACGCCCTCGGCGTAAAGCTGGTCCAGCGCATCGGAGATTTTCGCCACCTCCGCCGCGCTGAAGAACCCGCGGACAATTGCATATCCGTCGCGCCAATAATGCGCGAGATCGGCCTGAACCCCACTCGAGTCCGCAGTACGCAGCGGCTGCGCACGAGCCATGATCTGTCTCCCCGCCCCGCAGGAAGGATACAGCAACCGTTTGAATTTTCCATAGATTTTCGGGGCCGGGCAGCCTCAGCCGATGTGACCGCCCCGCCAGTTCGGCATCGGGCGCTCGCCAATCGCGACCTCGACGGCTGCCCTGGCGAGCAGGCGTGTCGAATCCAGCGTCGGCAGCGGTGAGACGCCAGAAGTCACCAGGAGAGGGATTTCCGTGCAGACCAGTGCGACGGCATCGCAGCCGTCCCGCTTCAGCTTGTCGATGATTTCCACGTAGGCTTTCCGAGATTCGTCCTTGAACACTCCAAGGCACAGCTCGTCGAAGATGATGTCGTTGATGAGCTTTTGGTCTTCAGGTCCCGGGACGGCCCATTCGAGCCCGCGACGGCCAAGTGCGCCAGGATAGACCGGTCCGTTCATCGTATATTTGGTGCCGAGGATGCCGACCTTGCGGCGGCCGTCGCACCGCGCTTGCTCGGCGACCACTTCGCCGATGTGGAGCCCCGGAATCGGGAACTGCTCGCCTGCAGACTCCAGAGCGATATGGGCAGTATTGTCCGGGCAGACGAAGAAGTCCGCTCCCGCGGCGGCGAGCTTCTTCGCGTCCTTCATGAAGAAAGCGCGAAGCTCCTCGTTGTCGCCGCGCTCCCAGGCGTCCAGGACCAGCGCCATCGCACTGCAGGTCATGGTGATTTCCGGGTGCAGGTGGGCGCCGAGCCGGCTGACTCCCTGGACACAGGCTTCATGGAAGCAAAGCGTCGCGCCCTCGAAGCTGTGGGCGAGGATGCCGATATGCTTCATCCGCCGGTCCTCCATCAGAGCCGGTGCCGTTTTGCCCAGCTCTCCTGCGCGGCCGCGGCAAAGGCTTGAAACTCTGCGTCGCTGTCGAAAGCGCGCCTCGGCACGACGTAGGCGAGACGGTCACTCAGGAACATGAACAGCCGATCGTCCACGCATTTTACGTCGCAGATGGTCGTCCACGGCAGCTCGGACATGCCTTTGGGCGAGCTGACCCTCAACCCGTCGCCCGTCAGGCTAAACGTCTGAGGAGCGTACAAGGGGTTGCGCCTCGCGACCCGCAGCCAGAGCCACGAACGAAAGCGGCGACTGGAAAAGAGCAGGAGCAAGAGCGCAACGAAAAAGGCCGCAAGGAGCGCTGGCCAGTCGACGAATCCGGTAAGCGACCACGCCTCGACCAAGGTTGTAAAGAGGAGGAGGATCACCAATGCGCCCGCGGCGATCCGAAACATATGCAGCGGTCTTCGAGGGACGAGCTTCGAAAGCGCGACCAGGTCGTCGAGATCGTAATTGACCGGCTTGCTTCGCAGCTCCGGTTCCTCGCTCATTCGACGGTCACGCTCTTGGCGAGGTTGCGCGGCTGGTCGACGTC
>DASVXR010000225.1:0-8804 GCA_036392595.1 Sphingomicrobium sp. | reverse complement strand
GCCCAGGCGGCTCGGCGCATCGGCAGGCGCCGGCTTCTCGACCAATCCGCGGACCTCCGTCAGCGAGCCGTCGGTCTCGCCAGGCGTGACGATGCCGTAGCTGGCGGTCTTCTCCGGCGCGACTTCCTCCGCGCAGACGATGTTGCCGCCGACCCGGTTGTACGCATCGACCATCTGCCTGAGCGCTCCCGGTGTGCCCGCCATCAGGTCGTCGGGCAGCAGCACCGCGAACGGCTCGTCGCCGACGACATGGCGAGCGCACCAGACCGCGTGGCCGAGGCCCAGCGGCTGCTGCTGGCGCACCGTGACGATCTCGCCGAAGCGGGCGCGCGACGGCTCGAGCACGTCGAGGCTCTTGCCCTTCTCGCGCATCACCGATTCGAGCTCGAAGGCGGAATCGAAATAGTCGACCAGGGGCAGCTTGCCCCGTCCCGTGACGAAGATCAGCTGCTCGATCCCGGCCTCGCGCGCCTCGTCCACCGCATATTGGATCAGCGGCCGGTCGACGACGGTGATCATCTCTTTGGGGATGCTCTTGGTCGCCGGAAGCAGGCGGGTGCCGAGCCCCGCCACGGGGAAGACGGCCTTGCGGACTCGGTTCGTCATTTGGGAGTCGCGGGGCCGGTTTCGTTGGAGACGGGCTGCGGGTCGGTCCCCGCGGGGAGCGCCGGGGCCGCGCTACCAACCGGCGGCGCCAGGTCGAACGGGTCGGGCTTGCGCGGCTCGGAACGCTTGACCAGCTCGTCGACGCGATTGGGTCGCGCATATTGAGGCACGGTCAGAAGCTCCTCGGGCGTCGGCGTCGCCCGCGCCATCAGCGGCTTCACCGGCAGGGTGTGGCCCGGCGGCGGCTGGAGGTCGGCGACCTTGCCGCAGGCGGCGAGCAGCGCAAGCAAGACGACGGGAATGACGCGCATCGGCCTCATGCCCTTCGCCTAGCCGCTCCCCGGCAATTGCGCTAGCGGCGACGGCATGCGCAACCTTGTCCTGTTCGTCGCCATCCTCGCCGTGGCGGCCTGTTCGAAGCAACAGCCGCAGCAGCCCGCCAACCAGGCCGAACCCGCCGCCCAGGCTGGTCCGGTCAAGGGCGTCGACCGAAGCCACAAGGGCCAGGCCGCGCCGAACGCCGCGTTCGACGACCCCGACGGAGGCAAGATCAGCCTCGCCGACTTCAAGGGGACGCCGGTGCTGGTGAACCTCTGGGCAAGCTGGTGCGCGCCCTGCGTCAAGGAGCTGCCGACGCTTGACAGGCTGGCCGCGATGCATCGCGACGACGGCCGGCTCGGGGTGGTCGCGATCAGCCAGGACTCCGGGCCCGAGGCGTCGGTCAAGGCCTTCCTCGCCAAGCTGAAAATCAAGGACCTCGGCGCCTATCACGACCCGAAGATGAACCTTTCGGCTTCGCTTGGTCCCGAGACCGTGCTTCCGACTTCGATCCTGTTCGACGCGCAGGGGCGCGAGGTCTGGCGCTACGTGGGCGACCTCGACTGGAGCAGTCCGGCGGCGGCTAAACTAGTGTCTGAGGCCGGGGCGCCCGCAAAAGGCTGAGCAGCCTCCCGTCGATCGCCGCCAGCCCAAGCGCGATGAGGCCGAGGCCGAGGAAGTCCTGCGGCGCAAGCGTTTCGCCGAGGAATGTCGCTCCGAGGAAGATCGCGACCGGTGGGACCAGCAAAGTCACCAGCAGGGCGTTGGTCGCTCCCGCCGAGTCGATCAGGCGGAAGTAGAGGACGTAGCCGAAGGCGGTGCACATCAGCGCGAGGGCGAGAATCGCTGCCCAGGCGCTCAGCGGCGGAAGCGCATGCGTCCAGGGTCGGTCGACGAACATCGCCAGAGGCAACATCATCAGCGCGCCGGCGCTCAGCTGGCCCGTGGTGACGGCCATCGGCTTCAGGCCCATGCGCTTGAACCGGCGCGCCCATACCGCCGCCAGCGCATAGCTGAGCGAGGCGGTGACGCAGGCGAGCTGCGCCAGCGCATCGGTGCCGATGTTCGCGAGCAGGGTGGGGCCGATCATCGTGGCGACGCCGCCGAAGCCGAGCAGGACGCCTGCGACCTTGCGCGGGCTCATCCGCTCGTCATGCGTCAGGAAATGGGCGACCAGGACGCCCCAGATCGGAGTCGTGGCGTTGAGGATCGAGGCGAGCCCGCTCGCGATGTGCGTCTGACCCCAGCCGAAGAGGGTGAACGGCAGCGCATTGTTGAGCAGCGCCAGCAGGAAGATCGAGCCCCATACGTTGCGCGGGAGGCCGAGCTTCTCGCCCCTGACCTTGAGGAACAACCACATGGCCGCGGCGGCGATGCTCAGCCGGAGCCAGACATAGGTCAGCGGAGTGACGTGACGCACCGCGATCCCGATGAACACGAACGCGCCGCCCCAGATCAGCGCGAGCGTCAGCAGGATCAGCCAGTCGCTCTTGTCCATCACCGTCCTGATCATGGGAGGCTCATGGACGACCGGCCGCTTCGCCGCTTCCGCAGCCTTGCGGTCAAACGCCTTGGGATCGACGGGTTTCATGCGCCTTTAGGTGGTGGAGACGGCCGTCCGGCGCCAACAAATGCTCGGACGCCGGCCATAAGCGCGGCTTATGTGCTAGTCGCGGAGCAGCTCGTTGATGCTGGTTTTCGACCTCGTTCGCTCATCGACGCGCTTCACGATGACCGCGCAGGCGAGCGCGGGGCCGCCGTCCTTTCCGGGCAAGGCGCCGGGCACGACGACCGAATATTCGGGCACCCGGCCGTAGCGGACCTCGCCCGAGGCACGGTCCACGATCTTCGTCGAAGCGCCGAGAAACACGCCCATGGAGAGCACCGACCCGCGTTCCACGATCACTCCTTCAGCGACCTCCGAACGCGCGCCGATGAAGCAATCGTCCTCGATGATCACGGGGCCCGCCTGGAGCGGCTCGAGGACGCCGCCGATCCCCGCGCCGCCGGAAATGTGCACGTTCCGCCCTATCTGTGCGCAGCTCCCGACGGTGGCCCAGGTGTCGACCATCGTCCCCTCGCCCACGCGCGCTCCGATATTGATGAAGCTCGGCATCAGCACGGCGCCGGGCGCGACATAGGCGCCGCGCCTGACGATCGCTCCCGGCACGGCGCGGAAAGCGGCCGATTCAAAGTCCTTCTCGCCCCAGCCGGCGAACTTCGACGGGACCTTGTCCCACCAATGAGCCCCGCCCGGCCCGCCGGCGATCGCCTCCATCGGATTGAGGCGAAACGAGAGGAGCACGGCCTTCTTGAGCCACTGGTGAACTCGCCATTCGCGGTCGACTTTTTCGGCAATCCGCGCCTGGCCGCAGTCGAGAGCCGCGATGGCCCCGTCCACCGCCAGGCGCACCTCGCCCCTGGTCGAGGGCCCAATCGACTCCCGCTCCTCCCAGGCGCGCTCGATTACCGGCTCAAGCTCAGTCATTCGCTTCCCCCAAAATCGTTTCGAGCCATTCGCCGAGGTCCATGATCCGATAGTCGACGATGCTCTCGTCATAGGCGTGGCTGCCGCGCTCCGAGCCGTTGTCGACCCAGACGGTGGTCATTCCCAGCGCTTTCGCGGGGCCAAGGTTCTGCGCCATGTCGTCGGCGAGCAGCGCGTGCTTCGGATCGATCCCGAACCGCTCGCACAGCAGCTCATATCCATGCGGATCGGGCTTGGGCCGATAGCTGCTGGCGTGAATATCGTGGAGGTCGTCGAAGTGCGCATGAACGCCGATCGCGTCGAGCACTCGGCGAGCATAAGGAGCATCGCCATTGGTGAAGACGAACCGCCGCCCCGGAAGTCGAGGCAACAGCCGCCCGAGCCGCTCGTCGCATTGCACCCGGTCGAGCGGGATGGCGTGCACGTCCTCCAGAAAATCGTGCGGGTCCACCCCATGCTCCTTCATCAGGCCGGCAAGGGTCGTTCCATGCTCGTGGAAGTGCGCCTTCTGGACCCGCTTGGCCTCCGCAGGATCGACGCCCAGCAGGCGCTCGATATAGGCGCCCATCCTTTCGTCGATCAGCTCGAACAGCCCGGTCGACGCCGGGTAAAGGCAATTGTCGAGATCGAAGATCCAGTCGCTTATGTGGTCGAACCGCGGGTCCATGATGTCCCGGCGCGGTAGCCGCTTTTGACCCTTCAGGAAATTGTAAGGAATTGTGAACCATAAGATTTCTCGGGAAGCCGTTTGATTTCAGCGGCTTGAGCGGAGAATTCCAATGCGTTCACGGCGTCTTCTGGCAACGAGCAGTTGCGCCCTCGTGATGGCTTTCGGCGTCACCGCCTGCGGCGGCGGTGGCGGCGGTGTCGGCTCGATCCCGACGCCTCCGGCGAACATTGCGCCCACGCCCACGCCCACTCCGACGCCGACCCCCACACCTACGCCTACTCCGACACCTACGCCCACGCCGACGGGCGGCTACGACACGGCCGAGTATCGCAACTCCAACTACTCCGTCGCCGCCAACGCCATCGCCGCCTACAATGCGGGCGCGACGGGCAAGGGCATCAAGATCGGTGTCGTCGACAGCGGCATCAACCCGAGCCTCAATGAGTTCACGGGCAAGATCGATCCTGCGAGCGGCGACGTCGCCGGCAACCGCGGGGTGAGCGACGAAGGCGGGCACGGTACCGCTGTCAGCGCGGTCGCCGCGGCTGCCCGCAACGGCCTCAACACGATGGGCGTGGCGTTCGACTCGACGATCGTCAGTGAGCGCGCCGATAACCCCGGCAGCTGCGCCAGCACCGACGGCTGCAGCTTCTACGATCCGGCGATCGCCGCGGGCATCGACGCCGCGCGGGTCGCCGGAGCGAAGGTGATCAACCTGTCGCTCGGCGGCTCCGCCCCCGGAACGCAGCTCCTCGCCGCGATGCAGCGGGCGGTCAACGCCGGCATCGTGATCGTGATCGCGGCAGGCAATGACGGCGAGGATCCGACCAAGGGCACCAATCCGGATCCCTTCGCGCTCAACCCCGCGAGGGACTTCCCCGGCATGGTCATCATTGCCGGCTCGGTCGGTGTCTCGACGGCCACCGGCGTCGACATCAGCCAGATTTCGACCTTTTCGAACCGGGCCGGCTCAGGCGCGAACTATTATTTGATGGCTCGCGGCTATCGTGACCGGGCTCCTGACAACACCGGCGCGCAGTTCCTGTGGGACGGCACGAGCTTCTCGGCGCCGACGATCACCGGCGCAGTCGCCCTAATGGCCCAGGCATTCCCCAACCTCACCGGCGCGCAAATCGTCAACATCCTCTTCAGCAGCGCCGACGATCTCGGCGCCGCCGGAGTGGATTCGACCTACGGGCACGGCCGGCTCAACATCCAGCGGGCCTTCCAGCCGGTCGGCACGACCACGCTCGCCGGAAGCCAGACTCCGGTCACCGGCTCGAACGGCGACCTGCCGCCCGCGTGCGGCGACTGCGCGACGACCGGCAAGTCCCTCGGAGCGATCATCCTCGACGGCTACAGCCGTGCGTATGCTGTAAACCTCGCCGCGACCTTGCGGCGCGCCGACGTCGACCATCCGCTGTCCCGCTCGCTGCTGAATGACGTCCGCGTGGCCGGCGCATCGGCGGGCCCGGTCAGCATCGCCATGACGGTCCGCGAGAACCATGACCAGGGCTTCGCGCTCGAGCGGACGGGAATTGGCCCGGAGGACGTCCGCAAGGCCCGGCTCATCGCCGGTTCGGCCGTCGCCCGGATCGACAGGAAGACCGCTGTCGCCTTCGGTTTTAAGGAAGGCGCGAAGGCGATGGAGCGCCGCCTGACCGGCGCCGGTACGGGCGCGTTCCTGATCGCCAAGGACATCACGGGCGAGCCGGGCTTCGCCGCCGTTCGCGGATCGAGCATGGCGGTCCGGCACCAGTTCGGAAACACCGGAGTCACGCTGTCAGGCGAGACTGGAAGCGTGTGGCAGGAAGTGAAGACCAGCGCGAGCGGGTCGCCCTACCGTTTCACGAGCCTTGCCGTCGACCGCAGCTTCGGCCGCAACTGGCTGTCGGCGGGGATGAGCCGCCTCGACGAGAAGCAGAGCCTGCTCGGCGGACGGCTTGGCGAGGCGCTCGGCGGCGGCGGCGCGACCACCACCTTCCTCGACCTCGAGGCGCGCCACCAGTTCGGCGGCGGGTGGAGCGCGGGGCTGACCGCTCGTCGCGGTTGGACGAGCTTCGCCGCGGGCAAATTCGAGACCGGGGCCTATGGCTTCGATCTCGCCAAGCTCGGCGTGCTCGGCTCGAACGACCAGCTGGGTCTGCGGATCTCGCAGCCGCTGCGCATCGAGCATGGCGGCTTCGCTGCGCTGCTGCCGACGTCCTACGACTATGCCACGCTGACCGCGACCGACTCGATCAGCCGCATGTCGATGGCTCCGAGCGGTCGCGAGATCGACGGCGAGCTGAGCTACGGCTCCAGCCTGCTCGACGGCGACGCTTGGCTCGGCGGCAACCTCTTCTACCGGAAGGACCCGGGCCACATCGCCCACGCCAGCGACGATGTGGGCGCCGCGATCCGTTTCACGCTGGGCTTTTGACGCCTACCCAGCGGTCCGTCGCCGGAACCTGGGCGTCAGCATGCCCACGCTCGAGCGGTAGCGGCGATAGTCGTCGCCGAAGAGCGTGGTGAGGTCGCGTTCCTCGTAGCGGATCGCGATCAGCATGAAGACCGACAGTCCGCCCGCCAGGAGCAAATGCCCGGCGGTCATCTCCGGCGCTGCCCAGAAGGCGAGGAAGAAACCGGCATAGAGCGGGTGCGCCACCCATTTGTACAGGAAGGGCTGACGCAGCTGCGGCTTCGCCCCTTCGCGCCCCCGAAAATGGAACCATGCCTGCTGTAGCCCGAACAGTTCGAAATGGTTGATCAGGAAGGTGCTGAGCAGAACGATTCCCCAGCCGGCCCAGAAGAGCACCCAGATGAGGTTCGCGAGCAGCGGATTCGTGACGCTCCAGACGACCGTGTCGATCGGCCGCCAGAAGAGCATCATGACAATCAGGGCCGCGCTCGCCGCCAGCACATAGACGCTGCGTTCCGCGGACCAGGGGACGAACTGCGTCCACCAGCGCTTGAATCCCTGCCGGGCCATGACCGTGTGCTGGACCGCGAAAAGGGCGATGAGGATGACGTCGATCGCCGCTGCGGCCGCCGCGGGCGCCGCCGGCCCCTTGTCGACGGTGAGCTGTGCGAAGCTCAGGTCGCCGACGAAGACGACGAGATAGAGAAAGGTCGCGAAGAAGATCGCATAAGCAGCGATTGCAAAGACCAAAGTGGCAATGCGTGACATGCCGATACCCCCTTTCGTCAGGCGCGACGCAACTAGCGCCGGCGCGGATTTCGATAATCGATCATGGTGAGCGGCGCGGGGCAGCCGGCGATGCGGCGATCGATGGCCATGAAGACCTGCGCGGGCGGAAGCTTGCTAAGCGGAATCGCAGTCGGCGGGCGCTTGCCCATTTTGCGCGCGAGCGACATCGGCGTTTCGGGGCATTGCGCCGCTTGAGGAAGCGGATCGACGACGGGCATGTCGCGAGCGGGCTGACCGGCGGCAGAAGCGGCAAGCAAGGCGACTTCGAACAGGAGCATGCGCAAACTCCCTTCGGCGCCGGATTTAGCAAAGTTCGCCTAGACGGTGAAGCTCTCGCCGCAGCCGCACGCTCCCTTGGCGTTGGGATTGTCGAAGACGAAGCCCGCGGCGAAATCGTCCTCGCGCCAGTCCATGGTCGAGCCGATCAGGTAGAGGACGGACGCGCCATCGACGTAAAAGGTGCCGCCGGGGGTGACGATCTTCTCGTCGAAGGGCTGCTCCTCGGTCACGTAATCGACCGAGTAGGCAAGGCCCGAGCAGCCGCGGCGCGGCGTGGACAGCTTGACGCCGATTGCGCCTTCAGGAGCGCGGCTCATCAGCTCGGCGATGCGCGCTTCCGCCGCCGGAGTCAGCGTGATGGCCGCCGGACGCGCGCGAAGTTTCGTTTCCTTGTTCACAGCATTCCCAACTCTAGCCTTGCTTCGTCGCTCATCTTCGACGGGTCCCATGCCGGATCCCAGACGAGGTTGACGACCGCATCGCGGATGCCCGGCACCGAAAGCACCCGCAGCTCCACCTCATTCGGAAGCGACTCCGCGACCGGGCAGTGCGGAGTGGTCAGAGTCATGGTGATGACCGCGTCGCCGTCCTCGGAAATGTCGACGTCGTAGATGAGGCCGAGCTCGTAGATGTCGACCGGTATCTCGGGGTCGTAGATCGACTTCAGTACCTCGACGACTTCAGCCTGCAGGTCGCTTCCGGGCCCGCCTTTCAGCTCCGGCTCTTGCTCGCCGGACAGGAAGCCCGCGAGATAGTCGCGCTTGCGTTCGAACGTCTCGGTGACTCGGGCGCGCGGGGGCGGAGTGACATTCGCCACTTCTTCCGTCTCGATCTTGCGCTCCTCGTTCATCACCCGAAGATCCGCTTCACCTGTTCGATTCCGCGCACCAGGGCCTCGATGTCCGAGCTGTCGCTGTGCGCCGCGAAGCTCGCCCGCGCGGTCGCCTCGATGCCGAGCCAGCGCATCAATGGCTGAGCGCAATGATGGCCCGCGCGGACGGCGACGCCCGCATCGTCCAATATGGTGGCCGTGTCGTGCGGGTGAACCCCGTCGACGTTGAAGCTGACGATACCGGCGCTGTCCTCGGGGCCGTAGAGCGTGACGCCCGGAATCCTCCGCAGGGCCTCGCGGGTTTCGGCGACCAGTGCGCATTCGTGGGCGTGGATCGCGTCGAGCGACAGCTTCTCGACCCACTTCACGGCGGCGTGCAGGCCGACCGTTCCGACGATGTGCGGCGTTCCGGCTTCGAAGC
>DASVXR010000224.1:0-3759 GCA_036392595.1 Sphingomicrobium sp. | reverse complement strand
TCCCGTGAAGCGCGGGTCGGCGGCTCTCATCGCTTGCTCCGCTGCCCACCAGCTGTCCGCCACGACGGCCAGCCAACCGTCACGCGCGGCGACATGGCGCACGCCCGGAATGCTCGAAATCGGCTCGCGCGAGAATGCTCTGAGGCGGCCATTGGGCGGGGCCATTCGAGCGGAGGCGAAGAGCATCCCCGGCAGGCGCACGTCAGCGGCGAACTGCATCCGCCCGCTTGCCTTCGCCGGCCCATCGAGCCGCTGCAGCGGCTGGCCGATCAGCCTGCCGTTGGGGGTGGTCCGCAGCGCGGGTTGGCGGGGCGGCGTCCGGTCGGCCGCCTCTTCCGCAAGCTCGCCGAAGGTGAAGGTCCTGGCGCCGGAAATGACGAAACCGTCAGCGGTCTCGCACTCGCTCGGGCTAACGTTCCACCGGTCGGCGGCAGCCGCAACGAGCATCTGGCGCGCGACTGCGGCAGCTTCGCGCAGCGGTCCCTCATAGGCCCGGACCGACGTCGCCCCCGCCGTAAGCCGGGTGCCTTTCGGCCAGCCTTCATCCCTCGCGAGCGGGTTGGCGTAAGTGGTCGCGAGCGGCGCCGGCTCGACCGCGATCATTTCCCACGCCGCGCCAAGTTCGTCCGCCACGATCTGCGGCAGCGCGGTCCAGATGCCTTGCCCTGTTTCCGCCTGCGGGACGGCGACCGTGATCCGGCCGTCTCGAGCGATCTTGATGTAATTGCCGAATGCCTTCTCGCCGGAGCGGATGGAAAGCTCGCTGCCGAGATGGTGCGGCCACAAGGCGAATGCGACGACAAGCCCGACACCGGCGCCGCCCCCGATCAGCAATGTGCGCCGATCAAGCCTCAATGCGCGTACTGCGATTTCAGCGACCGGCGGTCGATCTTGCCCGTTCCCAGCCGCGGAAGCGGCTCGGCGCTGAAGATGAATCGCGCCGGAATCTTGAACCTGGCGATCCGCGCCTCGAGGAAGGACCTGAGGTCGTCCTCGGACAGGCCGTTCCTCGCATGCACGACCGCGACCGGGACCTCGCCGAGCCGCTCGTCCGGAACTCCGAAGACCGCGACCTCCGCAACCTCGGGGCAGGCATAGCATTCGGCCTCGACCTCGGCCGCCGAGATATTCTCCCCGCCACGGATGATGATGTCCTTCTTGCGATCGACGATGAACAGATAACCGTCCTCGTCGAGATAACCGATGTCGCCGGTGCGGATGTAGCCGTCGGCCGTGAACAATGCCGCGGTCGCCTCCGGCATTTCCCAATAGCATTTGATGTTGGAGGCGCTGCGGATGGCGATCTCGCCGACCTCGCCGGTCGGGAGGTGGCGGTCGCTCGCGCCGAGAATGCCGACTTCGATGTAAGGTTTCTGCGCGCGCCCCGTCGAAGCGGGCTTGGCGGCGTAATTGCCCCAGTAATTGGCGAAGCCCGCTGCATTGGTTTCGGTGAGCCCGTATCCGAGCGCAGGCTGCGCGTGCGGGAACTCCTCTCTGAGCCTTTCGACGTGGCTGACGGGCCTCGGTGCGCCGCCTCCCGTGATGTCGGTCAGCGAGGAGAGGTCGAACTTGTGGCGGTCGGGATGGGTCATGAGCTCCAGGCTCATCGTCGGAACCCCAACGAAATAGGTGATCTTCTCCTTCTCGATCAGTCGCAGCGCTTCGGTCGAGTCCCACTTGGGCATCATCACCATGCAGCGGCCGATGACGAAGCTGTTCATCATCACCGGCACCTCGCCGGTGACATGGAACAGGGGCACGCTCAGCAGCGTGCGCGCCTGCGCCGTCGGAGCGCGGCCGTCCTCGGTAAGGATGCCGAGAAGACACATGAGCCCGGTCGCATAAGCGTAGGTCGCCGTCGTGACGGCCCGGTGGGTCGAAAGCGCGCCTTTCGCCTCTCCCGTGGATCCGGACGTGAACAGGATCGTCGCATCGTCGTCGGGCGCGACTTCCGGCAGGAGAAGGTTCTCGTCCGCTCCTTCCATCAGATCGGCAATCGCCCGTTCCACCGGCAGCTCGATGGGCAGGGTCACGACCGTGCATGCGGCGCAGGATGCGGCGATGCGCTTCGCTCGCGGGGCGTCCGCGATCACCAGCTTGGGGCTGGTGAGATCCAGCGCATGCTCGAGCTCATGGGCCTCCCACCAGCCGTTGAGCAGGGTCGCGACGCCGCCGGCTTTCAGGATTGCCATGTAGATCACGATCCATGCGGGGCAGTTGCGCATCGCGATGCCCACGCGATCGCCCTTGCCGATCCCACGTGAAGCGAGCGCGCGCGCGAGCCGCTCGGAAATCCGGTCGAGATCGGCGAAGCTCAGCCGCTCGTCGCCGGCGACCACCGCCTCCTTCTCGCCATTGAGCTCGCAAAAGGTCCGGAACAGCGAAGGGAGGGTTGCCGGGAAGTTGGTGACGATCGCACGACCCTGCTCGTCGCGGCCGATCACCAGCCTTCCGCCCGGGCCGGTCACTTCGGCCAGCTTTTCGTCGAACCGCCGATCCAGCTCACTCGGCATTTGAAGTCGCGACTTTCGTTGCCTTTGTCTTTCCCGGCCTTATGAGGCGCTCAACATTGATGGGGAAGCCCTTGCAAGCCGCCGACAGTTCCAACTACGTCGCGTTCCCGGACCTCGGCCTCTCGCCCGTTGCGCTGCACATCGGTCCGTTCGATCTCCGCTGGTACAGCCTTGCCTATCTCGCCGGGATTTTCATCGGCTATTGGTATTTGCTGAAGCTGATCCGCCAGCCGGGTTCGCCGATGGCGCGCCGACATGCCGACGACCTGGTCTTCTATGCGGCCCTCGGGATCATCCTGGGCGGACGCATCGGCTACGTGCTCTTCTACAATCTGGGCCAGTACCTGAAGAATCCGATCGAGATCGTGAAGCTGTGGGACGGCGGAATGTCCTTCCACGGCGGCGTCATTGGGACGTCGCTCGGGCTCATCTACCTGGCGCGCAAGGAGAAATTGTCGTGGCTGAGGATCCACGACTATGTCGCCTGCTGCGTGCCGTTCGGCCTCTTCTTCGGGCGCCTCGCGAACTTCATCAACCAGGAGCTGTGGGGCGCACCGACGACGGTGCCGTGGGCCGTGCGCTTCCAGGAGTTCAATTTCCTCGGCCAGCGCGTGCTCGGCCCGCCGCGCCATCCGAGCCAGCTCTATGAGGCGTTCCTTGAAGGCATCGTCCTGTTCGCAATCCTGTGGTGGATGTTCTGGAAGACCGAGGCGCGTTACGAGCCGGGCAAGCTCGTCGGCGCGTTCCTCTTCTTCTACGGATGCTTCCGCTTCGCCATCGAGTTCATCCGCGAGCCGGACCAGCAGCTGATCGGCTTTGTCCAGGCGACCGGCCTGCACATGGGTCAATGGCTGTCACTGCCGATGATCCTCGGCGGCCTGTGGCTGGTGCTGACGGCGAAGAAGCGCCGGGTGCGGGTCGAAGCCACGGCAGGGACTGCTTCGGTCGCGTGACGCCGCTCGAGCGCGCGCTTCGCGAGCGGATCAGGGCCGAGGGCCCGATCAGCGTCGAAGCATTCATGGAAGCCTGCAACGCTTATTATTACGCGACGCGCGATCCGCTGGGGACCGGCGGTGACTTCACCACGGCGCCCGAGATCAGCCAGATGTTCGGAGAAATGGTCGGCGCCGCACTTGCCGATTGCTGGGCCCGCGCAGGAGCTCCGGCCGACGCGATCTATGCCGAGCTCGGTCCCGGACGAGGAACACTGGCGAGCGATGTCCTGCGGGCGCTCCGGTCGGCGGGG
>DASVXR010000223.1:0-2100 GCA_036392595.1 Sphingomicrobium sp. | reverse complement strand
CGGATCACCGTATCGATGTTGCGCAGCGGCGAGGGATCCGCAGCGACAACGTGGATGTCGACGCCGAGGCGGTTGGCGAAGAGGCCGATCGGCTGCTGCACGCCCTGCGCCCGGTCGATCGTGTAGAGCGCAGGGTGCGCGTGGAGCACCACCTGGCCGTTGCGGTCGATTGCCTCGCGGCCGCCCTTCAGCAGCTCGTCGATGTCCGATTGCTCGACCTGGTGTCCGCCGAGCTCGACCTCGACATTGGCGACGTCGCTGACGAGGCCGCCCGCGCCGTAGCTTGCCCACACGTCTTCGACGGTCAGGCCGCTCATGCGCTCGGCAAGCTC
Source organism: Sphingomicrobium sp. (assembly GCA_036392595.1). Lineage (GTDB taxonomy): Bacteria > Pseudomonadota > Alphaproteobacteria > Sphingomonadales > Sphingomonadaceae > Sphingomicrobium. Next base: position 1,768 of record DASVXR010000223.1, on the reverse strand, counting down.
GACCGCCTCGCGGACGGCGAATTCGCTCGCCGCCATGTCGGTGATGTAGCCGCGCTTCACTCCGCGGCTTTCGCGCTGGCCGGTGCCGAGGACGGAGAGGCGCCCGTCTTCCTGAGGAGTCGCGATCAGCGCGCTGACCTTGGACGAGCCGATGTCGAGCGCTGCAATGAGTTGCTGTTCGGCAGGCTGGGCCACTGTTGCGATCAGCCCTGCTGCGGCGGTGCCGGCGGGGGCACAATCGGCTCACCGGGCGCGCGGGGAAGCCGCACGACCATCTTGTCGGGGATGCGCAGGTCGAAGCGGACGATTCCGCGTCCGAGCAGGCCGCTCGAGCGGTCGAGCTTCGCGAATTTTTCGAGAGCGGTTCGCGCTGCCGTCTCTCCTTCCGGGAGCGCTACCGTCTCGCCCGACTGGAAGCTGAGGTCCCAGCGCCGGTCGCCGACCCATGTGGCGGAGGCGAGCTGGGGCTTCAGCGTGGGCACCGCGTCCATCAGCCGCTGGAGCTCGTCGCTGTGCACGTTCGCGCCCGGTCCGATCAGCAGCGGCAGGTCCGGCATCTTGTCGACCGGCACGCGGTCGAGGACGACTCCTTCGCGGTCGATCAGCGCCAGCTGGCCCTGGCTCTGCCACAGCGCGGCCGGAGTGCGCTCGACGATGTCGATCACGAGCGTGTCGGGAAGCCTCCGCTGGACCCGCGCGTCCTTGATCCAGCCGAATTGCAGCAGCCGCTGGCGGATCGCAGAAAGGTCGACGAGCGGCTGCGGCGCCTTGTCGGCGCCCGCCTGGTCGGCGGCACGGCGCAGCTCATCGGTCACGACCTCGTCGATCGGCGCGCGGTCCATGTGGTGCAGACCCACGATCTGGTAGCCGCTGACCATGAACCCCGCGCGGCCGACTGCCGCTCCAGCGGAGCGTTCGGCCTTCGCCGGAATGTCGAGCGCGACGAGAACCACGAGGCCGATCGCCAGCAGGAAAGCGGCGAAGATCAGTCCGGCGAGCTTGTTCGCCCGCGCCTGGTCGACCGGAAGCTTCTTCGCGATCTTCTTCGGCACGCTGACCTTGGATGGCTTGCGTGCCTGCGTTCGCGCAGAACCGCCGCGCCTTACATGGGCGGCGCTCATTGCAGCGCCTCCGCGATCAGGCGCTCGACCAGCTCGCCGTAGCCGATGCCCTTGAGCTTCGCCTGCTCGGGAACGAGGCTGAGGGGGGTCATTCCGGGCTGCGTGTTGACCTCGAGGAGGTAGATGCCTGCCTCGCCCCGCTCGTCGTCCCAGCGGAAGTCGGACCGCGATGCGCCCTTGCAGCCGAGCAGGCAGTGCGCTCTCGCGGCCATCTGCATCATCGAATCCGCGATCTCGGCCGGGATCTCGGCCGGGCAGACGTGGACCGTCAGGCCGTCAGTATATTTCGCCGCGTAATCGTAGAAGCCGGCCTTGGGCTTGAGCTCGGTCACTGCAAGCGGCTCGTCGTTCAGCACGGCCACCGTGAGCTCGCGGCCCCGAATGAAGGGCTCGGCGAGCAGCTGGTCGAACTCGTGCCAGGGTCCCGGAACGTCGCGGCCGATGGGCGAGCCGTAATTGCCGTCGGTCGTGACGATCGCCACGCCGACGGACGAGCCCTCGTTCACCGGCTTCAGCACATAGGGCCGATCCATCGGATCGCTGCTGAACACGCTCTCGCTCTCGATCACCTTCCCCGCCGGCATTCGGATGCCATGGGGCACGAGCACCATCTTGGTGAGCTCCTTGTCGATCGCGATGACCGAGGT
>DASVXR010000222.1:0-4701 GCA_036392595.1 Sphingomicrobium sp. | reverse complement strand
TGTCGATCGCCGACGTGGACCAGGCGAAGGCGCAGAAGCTCGCGGACGCGGCGGGCGGCACGGTGGTTTCGCCGGACGAGATCCTGACGCTGGAGGCGGACGTCTTCAGTCCGAACGCGCTCGGTGCGATCCTTACCGAGGAGAGCATCCCCGCGCTCCGGGTGCCCGTAGTCGCGGGCGGAGCCAACAACCAGCTCGCCACGCCCGACGATGGGCCGCGGCTGCAGCAGCGCGGAATCCTTTATGCCCCGGATTACGTGATCAACGCAGGCGGAATCATCAACGTCTGCACCGAATATCTGGGCGACGGCGATTCGAGCCTCGTCCGCCAGCGGATCGAAGGCATCCCGGTTCGGCTCGAGGAGATCTGGGCGGAGAGCCAGGCGTCGGGCCGCGACCCCGCGTCCGTCGCCGATGCTATGGCGCAACGGCTGATCGGTAGGGCATAATCGCCGGCGCCATGCATGCGCTCGCCAATCCCGCGCGGTTCCTGCGTATCGCGAAGCCGACGACGAGCTGGCTCCTCGCCATCGGGATCGTCCTGGCGGTCGGCGGAATGGCCGCGGGGCTGACGCTCACTCCGCCCGATTACCTGCAGGGCGAGACGGTTCGGATCCTCTATATCCACGTCCCCGCAGCCTGGCTCGGGATGGCCGGATGGCTCGGGATCGCCGGGGCGGCGGTCAGCCAGCTCGTGTGGCGGCACCCGCTAGCGGCAGTCGCCGGACGCGCCGTGGCTCCCGCCGGAGCGACGTTCGCGGCCATTTGCCTCATCACCGGGTCGATCTGGGGCCGCCCGACCTGGGGCACCTGGTGGGAATGGGACGGCCGCCTCACCTCGATGCTGGTGCTCTTCTTCCTCTACCTTGGCTACATCGCACTGGCTTCGGCCGAGAAGGAGCGGGGAGGTGATGGGCGCATCGCTGCCATCTATGGGCTCGTCGGAGCGATCAACCTGCCCATCATCCATTATTCGGTGCTCTGGTGGCGCACGCTCCACCAGGGCGAGAGCATCGGACTCACCGGCTCAAGCATCGACAATTCGATCCTGTGGCCCTTGCCGCTGACGATGGTCGGCTTCACCTGCCTCTTCGGCGCGGCCGCGCTGATGCGGATGCGTGCCGAGCTTGCCGAAGCGAAGGTCGAAGCGCGGATGCGGAGAATGAGCGCGTGAATCCCTGGCCGTTCGTCGCCGGCGCTTATTCCGTCTGCATCCTGCTGACGGCGGCGCTGCTCCTCTGGTCTTACGCGTCCATGCGGCGCGCGGAAGCCGCCGCCGACGCCCTCAAGCGGCAATGAAACCGAAGAACCAGCGGCTGGTCCTGGTCATCGCCGCAACCGCAGCCGTGCTCCTCGCGGTCCTGCTTGCGATGTGGGGACTGAGGGAGCGCGCATCTTACTTCTACACGCCCGCCGATGTGGTCGCAGGCAAGGCGGAGCAGGGGCGCACCGTCCGGCTTGGCGGGATGGTCGAGCGCGGGTCCGTTCAGCGCCTGGCTGACGGAGTGTCGATCCGCTTTGTCCTGACCGATGGCGAGGCGAGCACGCCCGTCCTTTTCCGCGGTATCACACCCGACCTGTTCCACGAGGGCAGCGGCGCCGTCGCAGAGGGGCGGCTCGAGAACGGCACCTTCGTTGCCGACACCATCTTGGCCAAGCATGACGAGCGCTACATGCCGCCGGAGCTCGGCAATCTTGCGGCGGAGCACAAAGCAGGCAAGACGCTGCAGCGATGATCGCGGAAGCAGGCCTTGCGGCGCTGTGGCTCGCTGCCGGGCTCGCAGCGCTCCAGCTCGTGCTGATGATCGCGGCGCTGCGCGCGGACCTTGGAGCCGCGCGCACCATGCAATCCATCGCGGCCGTTCAAGGCGGCCTGACGCTGATCGCCTTCGCCATGCTCCTGATCGTCTTCGCTCGAACGGACCTGTCGGTCGCCCTGGTGTTCGAGAACAGCCACAGCGCCAAACCATTCATATACAAGGTCGCGGGAGCTTGGGGCAACCACGAGGGCTCGATGCTGCTCTGGGTGACCGTGCTGTCGGTCGCCGGAGCTTTCCTAGCGCTTCTGTCGCGCCGGACGAGTCAGCGGACCCTCGTCGCGGCCCTCGGCGCGCAGGCGGCGCTCGCGCTCGGCTTCTACGCCTTCCTGCTGATTGCCTCGAACCCGTTCGCGCGACTCAATCCGGCACCGTTCGAGGGGAGGGGGCTCAACCCGCTCCTCCAGGACCCCGGCTTGGCCTTTCACCCACCGACCCTTTACTTCGGCTATGTTGGCCTCTCGATCGCCTTCAGCCTCGCCGTCGGAGCGCTGCTCACCGGCGAGGTGGATTCGCGGCTCGCGAGGGCGATGCGTCCCTGGGTGCTTGGCGCCTGGATCCTGCTGACGCTCGGGATCACCGCCGGGAGCTATTGGGCTTATTATGAGCTCGGCTGGGGCGGTTACTGGTTCTGGGACCCGGTCGAGAATGCCTCGCTGATGCCGTGGCTGGCGGCGACCGCGCTGCTCCACTCGATCAACGTCCTCGCCGCAAGGGGAGCGCTCAAGGCGTGGACGATGATGCTCGCCGTCATCGCCTTCTCGATGTCGATGGTGGGCACGTTCCTCGTGCGCTCGGGGATCCTGACGTCGGTGCACGCCTTCGCCATCGACCCGGAGCGCGGCACGTTTCTGCTCGCGCTGCTCGCCATCTATGTGGGCGCGGCGTTCGGCCTCTTCGCCTGGCGTGGAGCGAGTCTCAAGGAAGGCGCGCCCTTCGAGCTCGTCAGCCGCGAGACGGGCCTGGTCATCAACAACCTGCTTCTGAGCGTCATCCTGGCGATCGTCTTCGTCGGCACGCTCTATCCCTTGTTCGTCGAGGCGATCACCGGAGAGAAGCTGTCGGTCGGGGCACCTTATTTCAACGCCGTCGCCGGCCCGCTCGCGCTCATGCTCGCGCTGCTGGTTGGGATCGGCCCGTTGCTTGCGTGGCGCCGGGAACGCAGGCCCATGTTCAAGCAATTGACGGTGCCGGCCTTGCTCGGCGTGAGCGCGCTCGTGTTCACGATCATTCTCGCGCCCGGCATGCACATCCTGCCCCGGCTGGGCCTCATGGTTGCCGCCTATCTCGCAGCCGCCAGCGTCCTGCCGCTCATCGGGCGCAGTCCCTTCCGTGCGCCGCTCGCGACCTGGGGCATGGTCGTTGCGCATTTCGGGATTGCGGTTGCTCTCACGGGCATGGCGATGAACGCGGCCTTCACGAGCGAAACCCTCGCCATCGCCAAGCCCGGCGAAATCCTCAGCGCCGGTCCGTGGCACGTGCAGCTGCAGGACGTCACGCCCACGGCCGGCAAGAACTGGACGGCACTCGAGGCGACACTCAAAGCATCACGGGGAGAGGGATTGGTCACGCTGAAGCCGCAGATGCGCTACTTCACGGACCCGCCGACGGAGACCAACGAGGCGGCGATCGACACTTTCTGGAACGGCCAGCTCTACACGATCGTCGGCAAGGCAGACCCGAACGGGGGCTGGCAGCTGCGGCTGTGGTGGAAGCCCTTCGTGACCCTCATCTGGGCGGGCGGAGCGCTGATCGCCCTGGGTGGCGCCCTGGCGCTCCTTGGCCATTTGCGGCGACTGCTTCGGCGTCGCCGTGAGCCGAACTGGCGCGGACGGTACGCATGAGCCGCGCTGTCCGCTTCGCGCCGCTCGCGCTGCTGCTCCTGGTCTTGGCGGGACTGGTGTGGCGGCTCGCAAGGCCGTCGGACTCGACCGTCCCGTCCAAGCTCGAGGGCAAGCCGGTCCCGGTGTTCGCGCTGGCGCCTGGGATCGCAAGCAAGCCGTCCCTAAGCTCGAGCGATCTTGCAACCGGGCGCCCGCACATCGTGAATTTCTTCGCCAGCTGGTGCGTGCCCTGCATCACCGAGGTGAAACTGTTGCAGCAGCTGAAAGAGCGCGGCGTTTCGATCGAGGGAATAGCGGTCCGCGACCGGCCGGAGGACATCGGCGATTTCCTCGCCCGGAACGGTGACCCTTATGAGCGAATCGGAAGCGACGATCAAAGCCGCGTGCAGATCGCGATGGGATCGTCGGGAGTGCCGGAGAGCTTCATCGTCGATGGTCGCGGAATCGTCCGCTACCAGCATATCGGCGCGATCGAGGTCTCGGACGTTCCGATGATCCTGTCCAAGCTGGAGCAGGCGGGATGAAGCGGCTCCCGCTCATTCTCGCGCTCGTCATCGCGCAGCCGTTGCTCGCGGACTCGAACCTGCCGCCCGCATATTGGGCGAACCGCCAGCTTCCGGACCCAAAGCAGGAAGCGAAGGCGCAGGCGCTGATGGAGGAGCTGCGCTGCCTCGTCTGCCAGGGCCAGTCGATCGCCGACTCCGACGCGGAGCTTGCCGGTGACATGCGCGACCTGGTCAGGCGACGTATCGCCGCCGGCGAGAAGCCGGCCGCCATCCGGGCCTGGCTCGTCCAGCGTTATGGCACCTGGATCAGCTACAAGCCTACGGACGAGCCTGCGGCCTGGCCCCTGTGGCTCGCGCCCGTCGCATTGCTTCTGACGGGAGCGTTGCTGATCCGCCAGAGGATAAGAGTGCGAGGCGCGGCATGAGCGGGTGGCTGGTCCTTGCCCTGTTCCTTGTGCTCGGCCTCGGAGCGCTGTGGCTATCGCGGGTGCGGGGGGCGTTACTGCAGGCCTGCGCAGCGGCACTGTTGCTGGG
>DASVXR010000221.1:0-1803 GCA_036392595.1 Sphingomicrobium sp. | reverse complement strand
GGAATCGATGATCTCGCGCGGGCTCTTCCGCGAGGATCTCTATTACCGGCTGGCCGAGATCGTCGTGAAGATCCCCTCGCTTGCGGAACGTCCCGGGGACGCGGTCCTCCTCGCGCGCCACTTCGTCAATCGCCTTGGCCGCGAGCTCAACCCCAAGGTGCAGGGGCTCTCGCCCGAGGCGCTCGCGGCGATCGACGCTTATGCCTGGCCGGGCAACGTCCGCGAGCTGGAGAACCGGATCAAGCGCGCGGTGATCATGGCGGAAGGCCGAAGCATCGGCGTCGACGACCTCGACCTTCCCGGCACCCGGCCGGACGAACAGGAGGCGATCAACCTTCGCGCCGCACGCGAGGTGGCGGACCGGAAGGCGATCCGCCAGGCCATGAGCCGGACTGACAACAATATCTCCGGCGCCGCGAAGCTGCTCGGAATCAGCCGGCCGACGCTTTACGACCTCCTCAAGCAATATCGTCTGCAAGCGTAACCTTATGTTCGACAAGCGGATTTGCGGCAGGGAACTCCCGCGCTAAAGGTCCCGTGCATCATCCAGAAATTACGGGACCTATCCATGGATCGTCGTTCGTTCCTCGCCACCGGCGCAACCGTCGCGCTCCTTCCGCTCACCGAAACGCCCGCTCTCGCCGCGGTCGCTGCAAAGTCGGGCAGCGGCGATGCCAAGCTGAACGCGCTCTTCGAGGAGATCTTCCAAGAGCGGGTCAGGAACTCGCCCGAGCTCGCCTCCTCCCTCGGTCTGGACAAAGGGCCCAACGCCGACCTCAAGTCAAAGCTCGACACGGACCCGACGTCAGTCCAACGGTCGAAGAGCCTCGCCCGCAATCGCCGCGCGATCGCTCGACTGAAGGCCATCAGTCCCGCCACTCTGTCCGAGGCCGCGAAGCTCAATCGCGAAGTCGTGCTCTATTCACTGGAGACGAACACCGTCGCTCCGTCGCGCTGGAACATCGACAGCGCGCAGCAGCCCTATCCGATCACACAGCAGCGCGGCGCCTATTTCGACACTCCGGACTTCCTCAACACTAGCCACACGATCGAGAATGCGGCCGACGCGGAGGCCTATCTGTCGCGTCTCAGCCAGTTCTCGACGACCCTCGACAATGACACGACCGAGCAGCGCTCCCAGGCGGCGCGAGGCTTCCTCGCGCCGGGCTGGTCGATCGACCTGACGCTCGGCCAGATGCGCAAGCTGCGCAACGTCGCGCCCGAGCAGAGCACGATGGTGAACTCCATTGTGAAGCGCACGGGCGACAAGGGCATCGCCGGCGACTGGCAGCGGCGCGCGACCGATATCGTTGGCAAGGCGATCTATCCGGCGCTCGACCGCCAGATCGCGGCGATGGAACAGCTGCGCCCGACGACCCGCCCGGGCGATGGCGCGTGGCGCCTGCCCAACGGCGACGCGATCTACGCCGAGGCGCTGCGCGAGGCGACGACGACCAACTTCACGCCCGCCGAGGTCCACCAGATGGGCCTGAGCCAGGTCGCCGAGATCAGCTCGGCGCTGGACATGATCCTCAGGAGCCAAGGCTACACCCAGGGAAGCGTGGGTGAGCGGCTCGCGGCGCTGAACCACAATCCGGCGCAGCTCTATGCCGACAGCGACGCCGGCCGGGCCCAGCTGCTCGCCTACCTCAACGGCCTGGTGAAGGACATGTACACGCGGCTGCCGAACGCCTTCGCGACGCTTCCCAACCAGCCGCTCGAGATCCGCCGAGTTCCGCCGGAGATCCAGGACGGCGCGTCCAACGGCTATTACCGGCGAGCGGCGCTCGATGGGTCGCGGCC